>JAEDEY010000028.1 GCA_016293065.1 Bacteroidales bacterium | reverse complement strand
AAAAAAGGAGGGTGTGTCAAAATTAACTGACACACCCTCTTTATTTGTGCGGAAATGATTTGTTGATAATCTTAGAACTTTATTGCCACTCCTACTTTTCCCCATCGACCTGGCTGTGGGATGTAGGAATAGTCGTAGTAGGTCTTGTTTAGGATATTGCTGCAATCAGCATAGATGTCCCAGCGACCTGAATCGGAGCGCCATGAGAGGCGTCCGTCGAGAAGCGAGTATGGGGCATTGCCCTCACCTACTCTATCCTGCCATCGCCATGACAGCGAAAGATAGAGATTGCGGAAGATACGGCTATCTGCGCTTGCCACTACCTTGTGACGGAGATACTCCATCGCATACTTCGACTTGAGTATCGGCTTGGCATAGTCGATGTCCTCGTTGATATAGGCATACTGGATTCCGATCTTGCGGATTGGGAATTCGGGGAACAGCTCCTGTGGAAGGAAATCAGCGAGAAGTTCAATGCCTGCATTGTCGAGCGTAAAGTTGCCCGAGCGGAAGGTTTGTCCATCAGGCTCGTCGGCATAGATTACCCAATCAATCATATCGGTCTTGTGACTATAGAACGCTGAAGCCTCGATTTTCCAGCCTTCCGTGCGATAGCGCGTTCCAAGGCTCACGTCGTTGGTCTTCTCTGGCTTCAGGTCCTTGGTACCGACGATGTTGGTGCCGCTATAATAGAGGTCGGTGAAGGTAGGCATGCGCAGAGCCATGTTCCATGAGGCAAAGAGCTTCCAGTGCTGCGTCGGACGATAACTGATATCGACGCCTGGGTATATGCGCCAACGGCTGTCGAGTGCGGTGTTGTGATTGGCGAGCAAGCCCAAAGAGATGGTCCAGTCGCGCAGAAGGATATCATGTTCGATGAAGGCTGATTGATTGACGCGATCGGCCTGATTCGTATAGTTGATACCCGATGTGGCATCATGTCCCTGAGTTGCTTGCCAGTCTTTTTCGTCGAGTGGCTCACCGAGTTTGGTGCTGTAGATGCCCTCATAGCGGATGTCGAAGCCCACAGAAGTGCGTCCGAAACGGCTATCGTACCAGGCATTGACATTGCCTCCCACTGCATCGACCTTGTGGAAATTCTCGCCCGCTGGGTTGTCCTTATGCCACTGGTAATGGTCGAACCAGCGGTTCCATGCCACAGAAGCTGAGAGATGCAACTTCTCTCCAATCTTGTCTTCAAACGATGCCGAGGCCATGTATCGCTCATTGCTCTCCCACTGATCGGTCGAGGCTGAGCCATAGAAGGTGTTGGCACCATACTGCTTGTAACTATAACCCATCTGAACGCCAAGACGAAGGTCTTCCTTCTGATACCTGCCCTGATAGAAACCTCGGGCATTGCTGAAGTCGCTGTTGGGAGTTGCTCCATCGCTTCGTCCATAACCGCCACTCAACGAATTGGTATATCGGCCATAGTCGCCTTCGAGACGGAGATCAGCTCCTCCCAAGCCATACGAACCGCCCATAAGATGAGCCTCTCCGCCCATCTTCTTGCCCTGGGCTGCGGTTTTGGTAACGATATTGATCACACCCGTGAATGCGCTTGTTCCGAAGACACGTGCCGATGGACCTTCAAGCACCTCGATGCGCTCGATGTCCTGAACCGTCACAGGAAAATCGGCAGTGAGATGGCCGGTGTGTGGCGATGAGATGTTGATTCCGTTGAGCAAAAGGGTGATCTGGTCGAAGGTGCCACCGCGAACCGAAATGTCGGTCTGGACACCAAATTCTCCTCGCTGGCGCACATCGACACCGACGGCATATTCCAGGAGGTCGTTAATACTGTGTACCGCGGCTGCGGCAATATCCACAGCTTGCAGTACAGTCACAAGACGAGGTGCCTGCATTTGTGTGAGAGGCACGCGCGTCGCGAGGACTTCTACGTCCTCAAGCCCCACGACTATCGAATCCTCGACAGCCGGCGAATCGTCATTGATGGCAATTCCTGCACCAGAGACATTGGATTTCGTTGCCTTCGCTTCTGACTTCAGGCTCACGCTTGAAAGCATAGCTACGGTCAATATACCAATCTTCACCTCACGATGAAGGCTCTGGAATGAGGCATAGGGAGCGTTGCTGAAACGTCTCCACTTGACTGATTTTGTTGGTTGATTTGACATAATAATATTTTGGAATTTTCATTCCCGCGGGCGCAAAGTTAGCGCATTTTGAGGAAAAGTCAAAAAATCATTGGTCAAAATTTGATTCTTTTTGGGAAAGTCTATATATTTGCACGATATAAATCAAAAATCATAAACAAGAATGAAGAAAATTTTCCTTATTGGAGCATTGGCCATCGCTGGCTTCTTCTGTCAGGATGCCTTTGCACAAGGTCTCTTGCAGAACCTTCTTGGCGGTAAGACCACAAGCAGCATTACAGGCGAATCTACTTCCGACACCAAGCAGAATGTCGGCAATCTAATTGGCAATCTTATCTCATCGGTCACTGGAGACCTCACCACTACTCAAGCCAACCTGATTGGCGAATGGAGCTATACTGATCCTTCCGTGCAATTTGAGAGCGAGAACATGCTCACTCAGGCTGGCGGCTCTGCCATTGCCACCAAGTGCGAGACCAAATTAGCTCAGTATTACAAGGTCGTGGGCATAAAGCCAGGTGCAGTAGTGTTTACTTTCGCTGAGGACGGCACTTGCACCTATGCCGTTGGCTCAACAAAGAGACAGGGCACTTACGTCTTCAACAATGAAGACAAGACCGTCTCGATCACCACTTCTACAGGACAGACCGTCAAGACCTATGTAACAATCAGTGGCAGCAAGATGGCGCTCTGCTTCGATGGCACTAAGCTTCTCTCCCTCTTCAATTCCATCTCTTCGAAGTTCCAGGCTCTCAGCACAGTGAGTGCCCTCGCAAGCAACTACAATGGCATGAAGGTGGGATTCAAGTTCGAAAGAAAATAATTGATTATTATTCAGCATTAAACAAATAAATCCCCAGCAACAACATTGCTGGGGATTATTATTTTATCTTTTTGCCAACGTCGTCGGGGTTACCCGATTCGAACGGGCGACCTCTACGTCCCGAACGTAGCGCGCTACCAGCTGCGCTAAACCCCGAGACTCAGCTAATCAGATTAGTCCTGATTGAGGTTGATACGCTTGAAAGCAGTAGCAGTGAGACCCTTAGAGATTGAGTCCATATACTGCTGAACAGAAAGCTTAGAATCGCTGATGAACTCCTGCTCAACGAGGCAGTTCTCCTTGAAGAACTTAGCCATACGACCCTTTGCGATGTTCTGGATCATGCCCTCATTGAGGTTTGCAGCCTTCTCGGCAGCAGTAGCAGCCATGATCTCACGACCCTTGGCAGCCTCCTCTGGAGTGATCCATCCCTTAGTAGTGTTAGACTCGATGTGATCCTCGCTGTCGAAGTGGTTAGGGTTGAGACCAGCCTTCTTGAGAGCGGCAGCAACAGCCTTCTCAATCTGCTCATCCTTAGTCTTCTTGATAGCGAGCTCGAGCTCCTCGTCCTTCTTATCCTGTGGGATAGCGTCAGCATTGACAGCGAGTGGGTTCATTGCAGCAACCTGACAAGCAACCTCCTTGAGGTCAGCTGAAGTCTCCTGGTTGAAAGCAACGACAGCTGAAAGCATGTGGTTGAAGTGGTTGTAAGCAACTACAGTAGGACCCTCAACATACTCGAACACAACCTCCATCTTCTCACCGCAAGCACCCGAACGCTCTGTGATAACGCCAGCTACATTGCTCTCCTGAAGAGGAAGAGCGAGAAGAGCCTCGACATTAGCAGGCTTGTTAGCCATGATAAGGTCGATGATGTTGTTAGCGAGCTCCTGGAAACGGTCATTGTTGGCAACCGACTCAGTCTCGCACTTGAGGGCCATGACAGCACCGTAGTTACCTTCAGTCTTAGCGATTACGATACCCTGAGATGCCTCACGAGCCTCACGCTTAGCAGCGATCTTAGTGAACTTCTCGCGAATCCACTTCACTGCAGCCTCGAAGCTGTCAGTCTCCTCAAGAGCCTTCTTGCAGTCGCTCATACCAGCCTGAGTAAGCTCACGGAGTTTCTTGATATCCTGAATTGAAACAGTCATTTCGAAATAATATTAAAAGTTATGAATAAAAGAGTTTATAGGTCAAAGGCAGAGGCATAAACCTCGACCTTCGACCATAAATCATTTATGCCTCCTCAGCTGGAGCCTCAGCCTCTTCAGCCTTAGCTGCCTTCTTGCGAGGAGCCTTGCCAGATGCCTCAGCAGCATCCTGGTCAGCCTTCTCTACCTTACGCTCCTCGAGACCCTCAGCGATAGCGTCGCACAAAGCGCCGAGAACAACCTCTACTGACTTAGTAGCGTCGTCGTTAGCTGGGATAACGTAGTCGATGTTGCGTGGGTTAGAGTTAGTATCTACCATTGCGAACACAGGGATACCGAGACGTACAGCCTCAGCCACTGCGATGTGCTCCTTCATTACGTCAACAACGAAGATAGCAGATGGGAGACGAGTGAGGTCTGCGATTGAGCCGAGGTTAGTCTCGAGCTTCTGACGCTGGCGCTCGATCTGGAGACGCTCACGCTTTGAAAGGTTATCGTAAGTACCATCCTTAGTAAGCTTGTCGATGGTAGCCATCTTCTTCACAGCCTTACGGATAGTAGCGAAGTTGGTAAGCATACCGCCTGGCCAACGCTCGATAACGTATGGCATGCCAACAGCCTGCGCCTTCTCTGCGAGGACTTCCTTGGCCTGCTTCTTAGTAGCGACGAAAAGCACCTTACGGCCACTCTTGGCAATAGCCTTGAGAGCTTCAGCTGCCTCGTCGATTTTAGCAACTGTCTTATTAAGGTCGATGATATGGATGCCGTTACGCTCCATGAAGATATAAGGAGCCATTGCTGGGTTCCACTTGCTCTTGAGATGTCCGAAGTGAACACCGGCTTCCAAAAGTTGGTCAAAATTAGTTCTTGACATAATAGTTTTCTTTGTTTTTTGTTTACATTCTTTTTGTTCAACCAGTTGGTAGGGCTTGCGCCATTCGAACTGATTTAGATACTAAACGCGAAGATATAATAATGTACGCACGTACGTATTATATAAACGCTTAAATCGCTAATCTGCTTAAGCCGAACGAAAAAATGCTTCGGAAAAGATTAACGCTTGCTGAACTGGAAGCGACGACGAGCCTTTGGCTGACCTGGCTTCTTACGTTCAACGACACGAGCATCACGAGTGAGGAAGCCTTCTGCCTTGAGAGCTGGCTTGTTCTCAGCATCGATCTTGACGAGTGCACGTGCAATAGCGAGGCGAAGTGCCTCTGCCTGACCCTTATAACCACCTCCCTTGAGGTTTACCTTGATGTCATACTGCTCAGCAACACCCAACTTTGCGAGAGGCTGCTTAACGATGAACTGGAGGATAGAAGAAGGGAAATAGTTCTGGAGATCCTTCTTGTTGATGATGATGTTACCAGCACCAGCAGCAACATAAACTCGAGCAACAGCTGCCTTGCGACGGCCAATTGCATTAATTACTTCTGCCATACTTCTGTCTGATTACTTAAGAGTGTTAATGTCGATTACCTTTGGCTGCTGAGCTACTTCCTTGAACTCTGAACCCTCATAGATACGAACGTTTCTGAGAAGCTGAGCACCGAGCTTGTTCTTTGGGAGCATACCCTTGAGAACGATGCGGAAGAGAGCTGCGTAGCCGTTCTTCTGTGTTACACTTGCAGCAGTGTGTGCACGCTGGCCGCTTGGATAACCTGTGAATGTGAGCCATTCGCGCTCAGTCCACTTGTTACCTGTCATTGTGATCTTGTCTGCGTTGATGATGATGACGTTGTCACCGCAATCAACATGTGGAGTGTAGCCTGGCTTGTACTTGCCACGGAGGATCTTCGCAACCTTAGCGCAGAAGCGACCCATCACCTGGTCAGTAGCATCTACTACAACCCACTCTTTCTGAACAGTTGCCTTGTTAAGAGAAATGGTCTTGTAAGATAAAGTATCCACTGTCTTTTAATTTTTAATTAATAATATTTGTTTTGTTACCTCGGGAAGAGCCAGCTTACGGACATAGCTCGCTGGGTACCCACCGTTTTTGTTTATTACGGCGCGCAAAGATAGCACATTTTTTCCATTCTGCAAAATTCTTTGGCTCTTTAATGTATTTTTTCGACAAGTTTATAAAGGCTTAATACAAAAAGTGTTATATTTGCACATCAAAAACGATAAATAAATATGCAAAACAAGAGTCATTGGATTCACCATATCCTCGCTTTCGTCGTATCTTGCATCTGGGGTTCTACTTTTGTCGCGAGTAAAGTTCTTCTTAATGCGGGCCTATCTCCCGCTCAGATTATGTGCATGAGATTTGCCATTGCCTACTTTGCCTTCCTGCCTTTCTGCCATAAGCAGATCAAGGCTCAGTGCCTACGCGACGAACTGCTTTTCATCGCGCTCGGACTTACCGGCGGATCGCTCTATTTCCTCACCGAAAACAGTGCCCTGCAATATACCACATCGACCAGCACAGTGGCCATGCTCATCACCACCACTCCTGTGCTCACGGCTTTTGTGGTACGTGCCATCTTTCCTTCCGAGAAGCTCACGCGCCGCTTCCTTTTCGGCTCGTTGGTAGCTCTCGCTGGCGTGGCATTAGTCATCTTCAATGGGGTGTTCATCCTCGACGACAATCCTCTCGTGGCTCTCCTCGCTCTGGGTGCTTCGCTGTGCTGGGCATTCTACGGACTGCTACTGCGCAAACTGGAGACTTCTTACAGCACTGCTTTCATCACGCGCAAGGTGTTTTTCTGGGGTGTGGTCACCATGCTGCCTGTCTGCCTCATCGAAGACCATTCGTTCGACTTCAGCAACCTGCTCTCGCTCAACGTCGGACTTCCGCTCCTCTTCCTCTCACTCATTGCCTCTTTGGCTTGCTATCAGATGTGGAACATGGCAAGTAAGGGGCTCGGTGTCGTGGTTGCCACCAATTATCTTTATTTCCAGCCTATCACTTCGCTGGTTACCGGATATCTGGTACTAAACGAACGCATCACGCTCCTCGCCATCTTCGGCTGCCTCCTTGTCATCGATGGCGTATATCTGTGCAACAAGAAGCGCAAATTCAAGCAATGACTTTCCCGTCAGACGAAACCATAAAATAAGAGGGTGTGTCAAATCAACTGACACACCCTCTTATCTGTTATTTTTTGAAAAAGCCTAATTACTTGTCAAATTTTAGAGCACGATAGTCTGTGCCGATCCATCGTAGCTGACTTCTATGCCCTTGGCTTCTGGGTCATAGCCCTGAGCCTTGCTTGCGCTTACCACCACGATGGTGAATGTGCGCTTGCCGAGCATACCTGGGAAGTTGCCTTCGCGCTCACCGATAGTGAGAGTATGAGCAGCATCATCATAGCTGAACTTGATGTTGGCAAATCGGCCAGCTTCATAGCCATAGTTGTCGTTCTCGTCCTCATAGAGAGTGAACTCTCCATCAGCACCTTCATACACATAAAGGCGGATATTCTCGGCCTGCTTCTCGTCGCTGTATTCCATAGCTGGACCGAAAGGTACGATGCTGCCGCCACGCACATAGACAGGAGTCTTGTCGTAAGGAGCAGAAACAACCTTGCTCTCGCCGCCCTTGCTCTCAACCTTACCTGTCATGAAGTCATACCACACATTGCCTTCTGGGAAATAGACCTCACGGTCGCGAGCTCCATAGACATAGACAGGGCTAACCATGAAAGCAGGACCGCACATGAACTGGTGACCAATGTTCTCGACCTTCTTGTCAGCAGCGAAGTCCATGATGAGCGGACGAAGCATGGTATAGTCGTCAAAGTGAACCTTGGCTGCCAAAGAATAGAGATAAGGCATCATGCGATAGCGCATATCGAGAAGGTTCTTGATGACCTTATACGCTGGATGAGACTCTGGAGCGATGTTCCATGGCTCACGGTAAGGGAACTGACCATGCGTTCGATACATAGGAGTGAAAACACCCCACTGATGCCAGCGCACGTTGAGCTCACGCCATTCCTTGAGGTCGGCAGTTTCCTTGCCTGTTGCATCGAAGACATGCTGGGCTTTCTGATATCGGTTCTCGACCGAGAAGCCTCCGATGTCCTGACTCCAGAATGGCACGCCCGAAATTGAGAAGTTCAGACCTGCAGTAATCTGTGTCTTCATATCTTCCCAGCGAGTTCCGATGTCGCCACTCCATGTAGCCGTGCTGAAACGCTGTTCGCCAGCAAAGCCATTGCGAGTCAAGAGGAAGACACGCTTGTTCTCAGGCGAGAAGTTTGCCTCATTGTCAAATCCGTCCTGGTTCCATATTGCCTTTTCCTGAAGAGTCTTGCTGTCGTCGGCTGCAATACCCTGACGCTCAATGGCAGTCTCATATCCACGCTGTCCGTCATAGATAGCCTCAGCATTGACAATCGAATATGCATTGAAGTATTCGTCGCTTGAGCCAAGTGCGGTAGGGCCGCAGAGAAGCTTGCGGTAAGGGATGTCGGTACAGTCGCGCACGTTTGGTTCAGAAGCATCCATCCACCAAGCGTCCATGCCAATCTCGCCAAGCTTCTCATAAAGCTGACGCCAGAAGATCTTGCGAGCCTCCTTGTCGTAAGCATCATAGAAGGCATACTTATAGCCAAGCCAGTCGTAGAGCGAATCCTTGACCGACTGCTGATAGATCATGCCCTTGTCCAAAAGCTCTTTGTAGTTATCGACTGTGAGATAATACTTTGGCCAGCAAGAGATCATGATCTTGGCATTCTGATTGTGGATGCTGTCGATCATCTGCTTAGGATCGTCGAAACGTGTTGGGTCGAACTCGAAAGCGCCCCAAGAATCTGGCACCCAGTAGTTCCAGTCCATCACGATATTGTCGATAGGGAGTCCGCGCTTGCGGAAGCCGTTGAGTGCATCAAGTATCTCGTGCTGAGACTGATAGCGCTCGCGGCTCTGCCAGAAGCCAAGGAGCCACTTTGGCATAATCTGAGCCTTGCCTGTGAGTGTGCGGTAGCCGCTTACCACCTCGTCGAGATTATCACCTGCCACAAAGTAGTAGTCGAGCTGCTTGCTCATCTCGCTCCAGAAACTGAGCTTATTCTGCTCCTCAGGAGCTACAGGTGCGTAAGCTCGCAGACCGCAGTAAGCCTCGCCGCCATCTGGCTTCCACTCTATGCGGATGCTGTAGCGCTTGCCAGCCTCAAGGTTGACGGCAAACTTGCGGGCATTAGGGTTCCATGCCGTGCGCCAGATTTCCTGCGCATCGCTACCCGTATTGAGCAGATCTTCTGTATATACCGACTTGCCGTCGATAAAGATCTTCTGATAGCCACTATAATAATGTGTGAAGCGATACTCACCTGTCTCTGCTGGCTCAATCTCACCCTCGTAGGTCACGAAAGCATTGGCGAGAGGGAACTGTGGAAGGTTCTTGATCACCTTGATATTCTCGAAATAGATTGAGTCTTCACGACGTTCAAGTGCCTGAACGCCAGGAGCAGTGTATGTTCCTGTCAATGCGCCCTCCTTGCCCTCCTTGTCGTAGAGCTTGAAGATAGCACCGAGCTGCGAGTAGTCGGCAGGATTGCCGAAACGGCACATTGAATAAGTGTCAAAGAGCACGCCATAATTTTTGTTCGACACCACAAATGGGATCGAAACCTTGGTGTTATACTGGAAGAGCTCCTCATTCTTGCCTTTGTAGTTCCAATCGTCGGCCTGATGTTGTCCAAGGCCATAGAAAGCCTCGTCGGCAGGCGACTCGAATACGGTGCGGGTTGTCCATCCAGTATATGTAGTAGGATTGGCCTTTTCAGCAGGGCCATCGGCATTGGCAGTCCAAACTGTCTGCTGGCAGCTGTAAGGAACGAAGGTCTTGCCTCCACCCTTCTGTTCCTGAAGGATGATGTTGCCCGCAGCATCAGCAAACCACACCTCTCCTGTTGACTTGAGGACATTGGCCTTGATGCTGCTTGTCTCGACTGTCACGGTGTCGCCGTTTTCGGCAACGTTGAAGGCTGTCTTCTCGGTCTGTGGCACGATGATTAATGACTGTGGATCGGCGAAACGGCTCTCGGCAGTCGCACTCACCCTAATGATCTTCTCTCCGACAACCTCAAGTCTCACGAGCTTTGCATCGCCCTGACCCACCTGAACTGTCACCTGCTGACCGTCAACAGCAACGCCCTGGTTTGCCGAACAAGCCGACAGCAGGATAGCTGCTATTGCCGATAGCGAATAGAAACTTCTTTTCATAGATTTGGGATTGTTGATAAATGTGGATATGTGTTTATGTGTTTTATCAAAGGAAATGCTTAACCGTCTCACCGACAATGGCCGAAAGCAGGTTGTTGGCTGCACTGCTTGCTCCGATGCGATAGAGGTCCTTGGTGAGCCACTCTTCGCCCAAGACCGACTTGACAATGCAGTAATACTTGACGGCATCGGCTGGTGTACGCACACCTCCAGCCACCTTGATTCCCACCTTGTTGCCTGTCTGCTCATAATACGCCTTGGCGGCCTTACACATCACGAGCACAGCCTCTGGAGTAGCTGCCGGCTCAAGCTTGCCTGTGCTTGTCTTGATGAAGTCGGCTCCCGAATAAATTGCCAAGATACTGGCTTTCATTATATTGCTTGCGGTCTTGAGAGCACCTGTCTCAAGGATGACTTTGAAGATGGCATCCTTGCAAGCCGCCTTACACTCTGAGATTGTGTCGCACATCTCTTCGTATGCGCCCTGAAGGAATTGTCCGACACCAATCACAATATCTACCTCGTCGGCACCCGAAGCAACGGCAAGGGCACACTCGGCAACCTTGATCTCGTTGAACGTCTGCGACGAAGGGAAGCCTGCTGCCACCACTGTGGTATGTACTTCCGAGACATCAAGATTCATGTTCACAACCTCGGCGAAGTTGGGATAGACGCAGATTGAAGCCACATTGTCGAGCTCTGGATATTTCTCCTCAAATTCATTCACCTTCTGGGTGAAGAGGCGTACTCGTTCCTCATTGTCGGTAGGATTGAGGGTGGTCAGATCTATACAGCCCAAGCTGAATTTCAACACGTCGGCATTATTATTTGCATCGAAGTTGTCTGCAACGATCTGCTCAACTTCTGCCTTTATTTCCTCGTCATTGAGGTTGATGTCATACTTGCCTAATGCTTCCTGATATTTATCCATTTTATATAGTATTTTATGTGTTATTCCTTGTTTTTTGAATCCATGCAGATTGTCACTGGACCATCGTTAAGCAACTCGCATTTCATGTCGGCGCCGAAGCTGCCTGTTGCAACCGGCTTACCGAGACCCGTCTGAACCTCGGCGATGAATTTCTCATAGAGAGGCACTGCCACATCGTGACCAGCAGCCTTGATATATGATGGGCGATTTCCTTTTGCCGTCAATGCATGGAGTGTGAACTGACTGACTATCAACACTTCGCCTTCGACATCAAGCACAGAACGGTTCATCACGCCATTTTCATCGTCAAAGATACGGAGGTTGAGCACTTTCCTGGTCACCCAAGCCACATCTTCGTCGGTATCTGCATTTTCGAAACCGACAAGGATCATAAGCCCCTTGCCTATTCTTGATTTTTCCATGCCATCTATAGTCACGCAGGCATGAGCTACACGTTGTATTACGACTCTCATATCAACAATGGAGTTTATGGAAGTAAACTCCTTTTAAAGTAATTTATACTCTACGAATGCTTCCATCGCTTCATAGCAAGCCAATCCGAGCTGATCGAAAAACTTGGCTGTACCACGGTTTCGGTCTTCCGAACGCTGCCAGAACAGTCGCTCGTCATTGCCGAGGAAAGGAGCACTCTCCATCTGCGACTGATGTTTCAGGATTGAGTTACGCTTCTCTTTCAGTTCCTCTGGACTCAGAGGCACGCACATCTCGATGTTCTCGATCTCCCACTCGGCCCATGCACCACGATACATCCACACGCGGCAATCCTTGAGCCAATCGGCTCCGCATTGCTTCTCAAGGTCGAGTGCGGCAAACACGGCATCTGTACATACACGATGTGTGCCGTGTGGGTCGGCAAGGTCTCCTGCCACGAATATCTGATGCGGCTTGACTGTCTGAAGCAACTCACGCACTATCATCACGTCAGCTTCGCCCAATGGGCTCTTCTCTATCTTGCCTGTCTCATAGAATGGCAAGTCGAGGAAATGCACATGGTCGAGAGGAATCCTGTTGTAGGTCGAAGCCGTGCGAGCTTCTCCTCGACGGATAAGACCCTTGATGGTGAGAATGTCCTTGGTGTCCATCTCACCCACCTTCTTATCTATCAAGAACTTTTTTATCTCCTGATACTTCGACCTGATGGTCTCGTTGCGGCTATTATCAAAGATCTGATTGAAGCCATTGATAAAGTGCATGAAGCGAGTCACCTCCTCATCTCCTACCGCGATATTGCCCGAAGTTTCGTAAGCCACGTGCACATCATGTCCCTGCTGAACCAGTCGGCGCAGCGTTCCACCCATCGATATGACGTCATCGTCAGGATGCGGAGAGAAGACAATCACACTCTTAGGGAACGGTTTGGCTCGCTCTGGGCGATAAGTATCATCTGCATCTGGCTTTCCGCCTGGCCAGCCCGTGATGGTGTGCTGCAGGTCGTTGAAGACTTTGATATTGACCTGATAGGCTGAGCCATACAACGCGAGCAGTTCGGCAAGTCCATTCTCGTTGTAGTCCTTGTTGGTAAGCTTCAGGATTGGTTTGTTGAGCTTCTGGCAGAGCCAAACGATGGCACTGCGCACGAGTTTGTCGTTCCAGTCACAGCTTGTCACGAGCCAAGGATGCCTAATGCGCGTGAGCTTGGCCGAAGTGCCGAGCTCGATATAGACCTTTGTGTTGTTGTGAGTCTGGAGAAAAGAAGCCGGCAAGGCATCTGTAATATGACCTTCGACCGTCTCTTTGACAATGGATGCCTTCTCTTCGCTCCAAGCCATGAGGCAAATCTTCTTCGAAGAAAGGATAGTCGAGATGCCTACCGTCAGTGCACACGGCGGCAGTTTCTTCACGCCTATATTTTTTGCCGATTCGTCACGCGAGGTAGAGTTAATCAGGATAAGTCGTGTGACCGAACTGATTGTCGAGCCCGGCTCATTCATGGCTATATTACCTTCACGGCCAATACTGAGCAGGGTAATATCGAGACCTCCAAGATTCTTGATTATCTGCTCATAGTTGTTGCAATATTCCATAAGGGCACTCGGCTCGATGGTAGCATCGAAAGTCACCACATTGTCGGCGGCAATATCTACATGCGAGATAAACAGTTCGTTGATGTTCTCGAAAGCCGAACGAGGATATTGCTCGTTGAGCGGATAGTACTCGTAGAGATTCACTATCACCACGTTCTTGAAGCTGAGTCCGTTTTCGTTGTGACGACGGATGAGCTCATTGAACAAAGGTCTCAGGGTAAGGCCAGCACCAAGGCCAATCACGCAGTTCTGAAATTTCTCTCTTCTCTGGCGAACAAGAGCCTCGATCTCGTCGGCAATCTGGTAAACGCCATCGTCGGTTGTCTCGAAAATCTCGGTCGGAATCTTCTCGAAGCAAGTGAGCGCCGAGCGATCGACGGCATTCAAAGGCTTGTAGTATCGAGGCGACACTTTGTTGAACGAGATCTGAGAACTCAGATTGGTCCGTAGTATCAATTCCTGATTACTCATTATTGCGTGTTTTATTGAAAGCTGGTAAATAATATTTTGCAGTTACAGTGAAGCAAGCACATCCTTAACAACACCCGAGATAGTCTTGCCATCAGCTTGCCCAGCGAGAGCCTTGTTGGCTGCTGCCATCACCTTGCCCATATCCTTCAGGCTGGTAGCACCCACTTCGGCCACAACCTTGAGGATAGCCTCTTTAATCTCGTCGAGGCTCAGTGCCTTAGGGAGATACTGTTCCATGACTCTTACCTGCGCAAGTTCCTCGTCGGCGAGGTCCTGACGGTTGTTCTGGAGGAAGATGTCAGCCGCATCCTTGCCCTTCTTCACCATCTTGGCAATGATCTTGAAAGCGTCGGCATCAGAAAGCTCACCATTGTTGCCTGGCGCAGTCTTTGCCTCGATAAACTCCTTCTTTATATTACGAAGTGTATTGGTACGCACAGCATCGCGTGCCTTCATGGAAGCCATTATATCCTGGCTGATTTGTTCAAATAGTGCCATAAGCAATAAAAATTAGTTTTCATATATATATGTGCAAAGATAGCTTGTTGCTGCAATATTACCAAATTTTTCAGAAAAAAAACGTCTTTCTAGGCCTTTATACCCACAAAAATGCAGGAAATAACAAAAAAAATCAAAAAAAGCAGCAAAAAATTTGGAAGTTTGAAAAACATATCATATCTTTGCACCCGCAAATGAGAAATCACTTGCTTTTATGGTGGCTATAGTTCAGCTGGTTAGAGCGTCAGATTGTGGTTCTGAATGTCGTGGGTTCGAATCCCACTAGCCACCCCAAAGTTCTTTTTTAGAGTTTGACAAACCAAGGCGCTTTCATCTAGCGGTTAGGATACCGGCCTCTCACGCCGGGTACACGGGTTCGAGTCCCGTAGGCGCTACCACCAAGGAGAGGTGGGTGAGTGGCTGAAACCACCGGTTTGCTAAACCGACGAACCTGATTAGGGTTCCACGAGTTCGAATCTCGTCCTCTCCGCAAGCGTGTAAGTCTTCCGACTTGCACGCTTTTGTTTTATAGTAAACAGACAGTGAAGATGTGCTATCTTTTCGACAATGAATCCTGCCTGCCTTTTATTTCTCACCAAAGTTAAACCTTGCCTGTGCAATTTCTTGCGCAAAGAACTTAAGTCTTCTATTGAATTTTTGTCAATTTTCCCATTGCAAATATTACTCTTTAGGCGTTCCGTCCTTGTCGAAGTATTCCTTCTTATCGTCGATGGTGGTGCATTCGAACAAAGACTTTGAGCGATCAAAGAGGACTGCCTTGAACTGCAGTGGAATGAGAGGCTTGCCTTCCTTAGTGAAGATTCCCCAGTAGGTTGCGCCATCGCGTTCTTCGGCGACTAGGAGAGTCTGGCTCTGAGGATTGGTGCGAATCTTGATATACTTGATAGGCAGAATAAACTCGCCCTTGGCATTGACAGCTCCTTTAGGACCCTTGAATTCGCCCACGATGCCGACCTGCATCGAAGCGTCCCATGAAGCGGTTTCCCACTGAGCATGAAGCACCCAATTCTCATTCTTGTCAACAAAGCCATACTTAGTGCCATCGGCACTATGACTGGTGTGATCGATCTGCGCATTGGCAGTCATACACAAAGCGGCGAATAACACCGCAAAGAAAAATTTCTTAGTTTTCATATTATGCCAATTCTATGTTAAAATTATCGGACAAAGCCGAAACTATAGTCTCATGATTCTCTTTGATTGCCTGAAACTTCTCGCGAGAAGTGAACATACGTTTGCCTTGAGTTGCCTCGTTGACCACATAAGAAAGCGAAATCCTGCTATTGCGGACCTTCGAAATCAGATAATTCATTATTCGCTCACGATTGGAATCGAGCAAGGTTTTCTGCTGTTCAGCCATCAAAGTCACCTCGTATTTCAGATTATCGGCCGACACAGGCATAGGTACGCACTCGTTCATCAAGCCAGTCAGCAGATGTTCGCCCGCATTTTCGACAGCAAACTGCTTCCATGCAGCCAACAGGTCGGTAGGATTGACAGCCTCGTTCAGTTCGACATTATTCTGAATGCTTGAATTATCCTGAAGCTTAGTGGCAGATTGCGACGAAGTGACGCCGCGAATAGAAGCCATGCGGCGAGGAGCCATACCCGTCTGAGGCGTGAACCGATTGCCAGTCTCACGCTGAACAGGCTGCGGCGTTGGCTGCTGAACAGGTTGAGCAACAGCAGGCTGCTGAACAGGTTGTGAAACGGTAGGACGCTGTACAGGCTGCTGAACCGTTGCCTGTTGAGGCGCAGCTTGCTGAGGTGCAACCGTCGGCTGAGCAGCCACCTGCTGAGGCTTGACCGATTGCAAAGGCTGAGGGCCTGAAGCCATAGGAGGCAGCGGATGCATGATCTGGCAGATGCGGCACACTGCCAGTTCGACCGACAGGCGTTTGTTGCGGCTGTTCTTGTAGTTGAAGTCGCACTCGTTGGCGATCTGCAAGCCATAATAGAGGAACTGTGGCGAACACTTGGTAGCCTGTTCCTGATACTTATGTGCCACCTCGGGACCTGCCTCGATGAGCTGCAGAGTAGCAGGATCGGTGCTCACCATGAGGTCGCGAATGTGACTTGCCCAGCCACCGATGAAATGCTGAGGGTCGAAGCCTCGGCGAATCACGCCATCGAGCATCATCAATGCAGCAGGTATATTGCCCTGGATAGCAGCATCGGTGAGGCGGAAGAACAGCTCATAGTCGAGGATATTCAGATTGCTGATTGTCGCCTGATAGGTGAGTTCGCCACCTGTAAAGCTCGCAATCTGGTCGAAGATAGACAACGCATCGCGCATACCGCCATCAGCCTTCTGGGCGATGACCTGAAGTGCCTGAGGCTCTGCCTTGATCCCTTCCTTCGAAGCGATATAGGCGAGCTGAGCCACTATGTCCTGATTGGTGATGCGCTGGAAGTCGTAGGTCTGGCAACGGCTGAGGATGGTAGGCAGGATCTTCTGCTTCTCGGTCGTGGCCATGATGAAAAGAGCATGCTTGGGCGGCTCTTCGAGCGTCTTGAGAAAGGCATTGAACGCCGCCTGTGAAAGCATGTGGACCTCATCGATGATGAAGACCTTGTACTTGCCAATCTGTGGCGGGATCTTCACCTGATCGATGAGTTCGCGGATGTTATCGACGCTGTTGTTGCTGGCAGCATCGAGTTCGTGGATGTTATATGAGCGCTGCTCGATGAACGACTGGCACGACTCACATTCATTGCAAGCCTCGCCGTCCTTCGTACGGTGTTCGCAGTTGATGGTTTTGGCAAAGATTCGCGCACAAGTGGTCTTGCCCACGCCACGAGGTCCGCAGAACAGGTAAGCATGAGCCAGTTTGCCACTTCCGATGGCATTCTTCAGTGTCTTGACCAGGGCACCCTGGCCAACCACTGTGTCGAATGTCGTCGGACGGTATTTACGAGCAGAAACTATATATTCAGACATGTTTTACTTTTTATTTGCAACCACCCATTCCTTTGCATTGACAAAGATCTGGATCCATGGAGTACACTCGTCGGCGCTGTGGTCGGCTGGATAATAGCCACACTGCCATGGGAACATAGCGCGCTCTGGATGAGGCATCATTGCGAGGTGACGGCCATCGGCACTGCAGATACCTGCAAGGCCTTCTGGCGAACCGTTAGGATTGGCAGGATAAGCATTGTAGCCATAGCGAGCCACTACGTTATAGTCTTCGATGGTCTTACCCTCTGGCAAGCCGAACTTACCTTCGCCGTGAGCAGCCCAGATACCGATGCGAGAGCCAGCGAGATTGCCCATCAGCACGCTGTTGTTCTTTGGAACGCGCACGTTGACGAAGTTTGACTCGAACTTATGGCTGTCGTTGTGGAGCATGTGAACGCGCTCTGGATTCTTGGCAGCCGAAAGGATGTCAGGATGAGCAGAGTCGAGGTTAGAACCTACGAGACCCATCTCGATCATCAGCTGGCAACCGTTGCAGATACCGAGCGAGAGAGTGTCGGGACGCGCATAGAAGCCTTCGAGAGCCTTGCGAGCCTTCTCGTTGTAGAGGAAACCTGCAGCCCAACCCTTAGCCGAACCGAGCACATCGGAATTAGAGAAGCCACCGCAGAAGACAATGAGATTGACATCGCTCAAATCCTCACGGCCAGAGATGAGGTCGGTGATGTGAACGTCCTTCACGTCGAAGCCTGCAAGGTACATTGCATAAGCCATCTCGCGCTCCGAGTTGACACCCTTCTCTCGGATGATGGCGGCCTTGATACCCGACTTGCCAGTGCGGTCGGCCGAGATGCCATACTGAGCGAGAGTGCCTGTGAAGCCCTTTGGCCACTGATAGTAGAGAGGCTGTTTCTTGTAGTTCTCAAATCGCTCGGCAGCCTTCTTCTCGCCACTCTGCTTGCAGTCGAGGAGGTAGCTTGACTCGTACCATACATCGCGCAGTGCATCGATGTCGAACGACTCGACGAAGTCGCCCTTACGCACGTTGATGGTGCGCTCCTCTGACGGATAGCCGATCTTCATGAAGGCAACGCCTGCCTCGCCCATGAGCTTCTCGAACGACTTGTTGTCCTTGACCTGAAGGATTACGCCAGGATTCTCGGCAAAGAGGATCTTAGCCACATCGTCAACAGGGAGGTCAGTGAGGTTGATGCGCATACCGCCTGTGGTATTGGCAAAGCACATCTCGAGGAGAGTGGTGAGCATACCACCTGCGCTGATGTCGTGACCAGCAAGGATGAGACCCTTGTTGATGGCATCCTGAACAGCATCGAACGCATCAGCAAAATACTCTGGGTTCTTGACCGTAGGTACATCGCTGCCGATCTTCTTGAGTGTCTGAGCGAGAGCCGAACCGCCAAGCTTGAGTGTGTCGAACGAGAAATCGACATAGTAAATAGAAGTGCTGTTGTCGAGCACGCATACTGGGCTCACGATCTTGCGGATGTCGCTCACCTCGCCACCTGCCGAGATGATGACGCAACCTGGGCTTATCACCTTCTCAGAAGTGCCGTCGGCCTTCTTGTACTGCTGAGTCATCGACAAAGAATCCTTGCCTGTAGGGATGTTGATGTTGAGGTCGATGGCGAAATCAGAGCAAGCCTGAACTGCTGCATAAAGACGAGCATCTTCACCTGCATTGCGGCAAGGCCACATCCAGTTGGCACTGAGCGAAACGCCCTGCAAGCCGCCCTGGAGAGGAGCAAACACGATATTGGTCAATGCCTCGGCAACGGCCATCACTGAGCCTGCTGCAGGATCGGCCAAAGCCACCTGTGGAGCATGTCCGACCGAAGTGGCGATACCTGCCTTTCCGCGATAGTCGAGAGCCACGGCACCACAGTCAGAGAGAGGGAGCTGAAGCACGCCCTGACACTGCTGACGAGCCACCTTACCTGTCACCGAACGATCGACCTTATTGGTCAACCAGTCCTTACAAGCCACGCTTTCGAGGCGGAGTACATTATTAATATATGTCTGCAGCTCGCTGTCGCTTGTCTGCACGTTCTCATACTCATGTTTCACAGTCGAGTCGTGCATGTAGGTCTTTGGCGCATGACCGAACATATCGGCAAGAGCGAGGTCGATAGGCTTGACGCCATCTGCCTGTTCGAATGTGAAGCGCATATCGTTGGTTGCCTCACCGATCACGAAGAATGGGCTGCGCTCGCGCTCGGCAATCTTCCTTACGCGCTCGATGTCCTCCTCCTTGATGAGGAAGCCCATACGCTCCTGGCTCTCGTTGCCCGCAATCTCCTTTGCGCTCAAAGTTGGGTCGCCAATTGGGAGCTTGTCCATATAGATCTTTCCGCCAGTGGCATCGATGAGCTCCGAGAGGCAGTTGATGTGACCACCTGCACCGTGGTCATGAATCGAGATGATAGGGTTGTTGTCACTTTCGCCAAGCGCACGCACTACGTTGTAGGCACGCTTCTGCATCTCAGGGTTGGCACGCTGCACTGCATTGAGCTCGATGGCACCGGCATACTTACCAGTGTTGACCGACGAAACGGCGCCACCACCCATACCGATGCGGTAGTTGTCGCCACCGATGAGGATAACCTTCTCGCCTGGCTCTGGCTCACCCTTGAGCGCATCGCGCAAGTTGCCGTAACCCACACCGCCGGCAAGCATGATCACCTTGTCGAAACCATACTTGATTGGCTCCGATGGCTCACAGTGCTCGAAAGTGAGGAGCGAACCGCAGATGAGCGGCTGACCGAACTTGTTACCGAAGTCGCTCGCTCCGTTCGATGCCTTGATGAGCACCTGCTCAGGAGTCTGGTAGAGCCATGGACGGGCATCCATCACGTCCTGCCAAGGCTTCTTCTCGTCGCTCGCGTTGCGTGGATAAGATGTGATATAGACAGCAGTACCAGCAATAGGCATTGAAGCCTTACCGCCACCCATACGGTCGCGGATCTCACCGCCCGTACCTGTTGCTGCGCCATTGAATGGCTCGACGGTGGTTGGGAAGTTGTGGGTCTCGGCCTTGAGCGAGATCACCGACTTGATCTTCTTCACCTCAAACTCACTTGCTGTCGAAGGATCGGCTGGAGCAAACTGCTCGATCTCTGGGCCTTCGTTGAAAGCCACATTGTCCTTATATGCGCTGACGAGCTTCCAAGGATGCTCCTTCGAAGTCTTCTTGATCAAAGCAAAGAGGCTTGATTCCTTCTCCTCGCCATCGATGATGAACGTACCACCGAAGATCTTGTGGCGGCAGTGCTCCGAGTTGACCTGGCTGAAGCCGAACACCTCGCTGTCGGTGAGCGGACGACCCACTCGCTTCGAAACGTCGTTGAGATAGTCAATCTCCTCCGGGCTCAATGCCAGACCTTCCTGCTTGTTATACTCCTCAAGGTTCTCGATATACACGATAGGATCTGGCTGCTTGTCGATGGTGAAGCAATCCTGACCCACTCCTTCGTAGAGACGCTGGAGCATAGGGTCGAAAGTAGCATCAGGTCCGCTCACTGGGAAATACTCCTCGATGCGGACAATACCCTTGAGACCCATGTTCTGGGTGATCTCGACGGCATTGGTACTCCAAGGAGTAATCATCTCACGGCGTGGACCTACAAACCAACCCTCAAGGGCGGTCTTGTCGATGACTGTTGCACCACTGAAAAGCCAGCAAAGACGATCGATCTCATCGGCGCTGAGCTTGTGATCAACATCTACCGCAAATACGGTAGCTGATGGCTGTTGAAAAAAGAAAATCATACCTAATTTTTATAGTGACCAAAAAATGTTTACTCTAATCGTGCGCAAAAATAATAAAAAAATTTGATTTTTTGGAGTTTTTTTAAAAAATTTACCTTATCTTTGCGCTATTATTTGAAAAAAGACATGTTACAGACCACTATACTAACCATAATTTGGGGCTTAATGATAGGCTTGCTGGTTTCGGCTCCGATGGGGCCGACGGGCATCCTCGTCATCCAGCGCACCCTTAATAAAGGGTGGCTTCCTGGGTTCCTCACAGGTCTCGGCGCAATTTTCAGCGATCTGGTTTATGCCCTGATCACCATCTTTGCGCTCCAGCTTGTCGTCGATTGGATCCAGCAGTTTGAAGTGACGCTTCAGATTGTCGGCGGTGCCTTCATTGCTCTTTATGGTTTCTATCTGTGGAACAGCAATCCGGTCGAGGTCATGGCAAGCAACAATGCCCAGGGCGTATCGCCTCTGATTCCTAATCGTCATCACCTTCGCGTCACTGGTATTCTCAAGTATTTCTTCACTGGCTTCGGCCTCACCATCAGCAACCCTACCATCGTCTTTTTCTTCCTTGCGCTCTTTGCACGCACCAACTTCCTGTTCGATGCCACTGAGGAGGACTGGTGGCTCTATGTACTTGGCTTTGCTGCCATCATTGCGGGCGCACTCGGCTGGTGGACGCTCATCACATGGCTCGTCAACAAGATCCGCAGCCGCTTCCGCATCAACACCATCCGCAACATCAACCGCTGCATCGCCTCCATCATGTTCATCATCGCCGTCTGCGGCTTCGGCAATGGCATGTACATCTTCCTCACAAGATAATTTCAATCAACAATCATACCACACACTGCTTTTCTATTGTTTGCGCCCAAAATAGCGCAAATAGACAAACGAAACTTGAATATAATA
>JAEDEY010000130.1 GCA_016293065.1 Bacteroidales bacterium | reverse complement strand
CTTGCAAACACAGGGTTTTGCAGGTGCACCATTATTCCTCGTCATCCATAAGACCTTCTTTTATTCCTTCGACTATTCCTTTGCTATTCTTCAGGAGGTTCTTGATGCTCTTGCCGATGTCTTTGCCCTTCTGCTTGATGCTCTGAGTGGCAATCTTCGACTCGATTTTGTAGAGTTGTTCTTCTTGTTCGTCGGTAAAGGTGCAGGTCTCGACGATCTTCATGAGCTCGTCGTGTTTCTTTTCGAGTTTGTTCCAGTCTTCGTCGGTCATTGTGTCGCCTTTTTCTTCAATCTGTTCTGAGATTGCCTGAAGCTTTGAGATGACGCTTTCTTCCTTTGACTGGCAAGAGGTAATAGCAGAGAAGAGGATACCGGTGAGAATGAGCAGTGTAATCTTTTTCATTGTCAATGTGTTTTAGAAGAGTTTCTGTTTCTTGAATATCCAGTAGCCTATGAACGAGATAAGTATGGTGCCAAGGACGATGAGCGGGAATGCCCAAAGCCAGTTCTCCAATTGGTTGGGGACGTTCATACCGAAGAAACCGCTGATGCCTGTAGGGATCATCAATATTATGGTGATAACGGTCAGTTTCTTCATTATGCTGTTCAGGTTGTTGCTGATGATGCTCGAATAGGAGTCGCGCTGGCGTTCGAGGACTTCGCTGTAGATGTTGGCAGTGGCATAGGCCTGTTGCAGCTCGACTTCCACGTCGTCGAGCAGGTCTTCGTTGTATGGAAGGTGACGCAGATGCTTCTTCAGTCGCACCATTACCACTTCGTTGCCTCGCATCGATGTGACGAAGTAGATGAGGAACTTCTCCAAGCGCATCAAGAGTTGGAGCTGCTCGTTCTCCATCGAATCTTCGAGTGCTTCTTCGGCAGCCTTCATCATGACGTTGATCTGCTTCAGGTATTTCAGATACCAGACTGATGTCGAGAGGAAGAGCGAGAGCATGAGGTCGTAGCGCTGACGCTCGGCAATGGACTTGCGATTGGTCCAGCGTATGAAGTCGTCGAGCAGCTCTGCCTTGTAATAGCACACGGTGATGAAGACCTCGCGGTGGACGAGGATGGCAAACGGCACGGTGTTGAAATAGATGTCACCATCGTCGTCGATCTCCTTGGCTGGGATGCGGATGAGAGCCATCAGCCAGCCGTCTTCGCTTTCGGTACGAGGACGCTCTTCGATATCTTCGGCATCGGTGATAAAATCCAAAGGCGCACCAAAACGACGTTCGAGGTCATTAAGCTCTTCTTCGTTCGGCTTAGTGACCTGTATCCAGCAATCAGATTGCCATTCGGGCAGTTGCTTGAATCCGCCTTCGCATTTCCAGTATTCTGTCATGACATTGTCTTTCTTTCGTGGTGAAATAATGGCCTATTGGCTGCCTATTTTGCTTTTTCGCAATGCGAAAATAGTGTTTTTTTTGAAAAGTCGTTTCGTTTTTATAGAAAAATGTGTACTTTTGTACGTTTTTTCTTCAGAATTATGAATTGGAACCCCGAAATAAAAACATTTATTGCCAAACATATCGATGAAAATACCGACCGTCTGCTGTTGTCGGCTCATCGGTTTCCAGGGATTGACGTGCCTTTTGCGGTCGATCAGATTCTCGCTCGAAGGCAGTTGAAAAACAAGCTACCCGAGTGGTATGAGAATGCCGACATCATTATGGGTGGTCGTGTCCCTGCCGAGCAATGTTCGTCGGAACTGACGGCTCGCTACAAGAGGGAACTGGTAGTGGGCGAGTCGTTATGTGACCTGACAGGTGGCATGGGTGTCGATCTGTACTATATGTCGCGAGGTTTGGCAAAGGGGATATATACCGAGCGCCAGCCGATGTTGTGTGAGGCGGCGGCACATAACTTCCGGGTGCTGAATGCCGATAACATCGAGATAAGGGAAGGCGATGGCAGGCTGCTGCCTTTGCCCGACGTGTCAACGATTTATCTTGACCCTGCTCGCAGGGCGTGTGATGGCAGCCGTGTCTATGACTTGGCGGAATGTGAGCCAGATGTGGTGCAGTGGCACGACGAGCTGATTAGCCATTGCCAGCGCCTGATAGTCAAGATGTCGCCGATGGCTGATATAGCGCGTGTGGTGAAGCTGCTGCCTTCGGTCTCCGAACTGCATGTCGTGGCGGTGAAGGGCGAATGCAAGGAGGTATTGGCTGTTTGCGAAAAAGGGTGCAAGGACAGAGTGCGCGAAATAGAAGTAAGGCAGGGTGATGTCGTGATGCATTGCATTGACTTTAAGTCAAATGTCATTATGCGTTATGCTTTTTCGCGTGCGGCAGAGGCTGCTGCTGAGTCGGTTTTTGCCTCTGCTATGGGCAAGTATCTCTATGAGCCTGATGTGGCTGTGCTCAAGGCTGGCGCATATAAGTCACTTTGCCGAGCCTTTGATGTCAAGAAACTTGATGTCAATAGCCACCTCTACACATCCGATGAGTTGAGGAGCGATTTCCCTGGAAGGATATTTGAGATTGACGAAACGCTGGATTTTTCGTCAAAGACATTAAAGACTATGAAGAAGATGATACCACAAGCTAATATTTCGGCAAGAAACTTTGCCATGACAGCCGACCAGCTTCGCGCACGGTCGGGAATCAAGGATGGCGGCGAGGTCTATCTGTTTGCTTCTGCATTGAAGGGTGTGGGCAACATACTGATGAAATGCCGCAAGGCTGCCTTGTTGCTTTGTGTCGTGATTTGTTGCCTTGGAAGTGCTTTTGCCCAATCGAAGACTGACAGGAAGAACTCGCCAGAAACGGTCGAGGAGCTTCTTTCGGGCATTGCCATGCATTCGCCATACACGTGGCATCAGGGCATGGAGTTTGTCTATATGAACGAGAGCCTGAATATGCTGCTCGTGCCTGAAATGGCAGGAGGACAGCAGGATATGCTTTGCTACAGAGGGTCAATCTGGACATTCGATGCTATCGTTTCGGAAGAAGACTGGATGGGACAGCAGACCATGGCGCTGCGTTTCTTGTCTCCTTCAGGCAAGGCTTACCGGTATTCGACCAACAGGCTCATAACGCAGGCTTCGGATTCGGCATACATACCTGTTGTCTCGGGCTTGTATCCGAAACAAGTAATCGAGGCGGTCAACGAGAAGTTATGCGCACGTACATTATATATATTAATTAATGACGACAGGATTTCTGATGGAGATAGCACGAGATTCGAAAAGTTTGTGCCTGTTGTTGTCGATTCAGTGACCTATGGCACAGAGTTGGCTCCTTTGGAGGTGAGATACACTTATGCCGACGGACGCAAGGCTTTCCTTCGCACTTCTTTGCCAGGGGCGAGAGAGAATGCTACTTCGACCGTCATCACACGTTTCCTTTCGACTAACGACCCATATCTCAACTATCCGAACATCTCGCGCGAGACTTGGTCGCTCATCCAGCACAATGAAGTGGATATAGACATGACAAAAGAGGAATGCCGCCTGGCGCTCGGTAAGCCGCAGAAATATGAGACTTTCAACACGAGAAGCGGTCTGATTGAGCAATGGTTCTATCCAGGAGGCCGTGTCTATGAGTTCTGGGATGGCCGATTGACAAGAATCGGACGAGAGAAATAACTAATTGTTTTGTATATTTATGACCAAGAAAGAACGCTACGGGAAGATTATCGAATATTTTCTCGCTCATAACCCAAATGCCGAAACGGAACTGATCTATCATAACCCATTCGAATTGCTTGTGGCTGTCATTCTCTCGGCACAATGCACAGATAAGCGCGTCAACATGACTACGCCAGAGCTGTTGAGGGCTTTTCCTGATGCAAGGCGAATGGCAGAGACGACGCCTGACGAGATATTTGAATATATCAAGAGCATTTCCTATCCCAACAATAAGGCAAAGCATCTGGTCAACATGTCGAAGATGCTTGTCGAAAAGTATGGGGGAGAGGTGCCGGAAGACTATGATGCCCTGCTCGGGTTGCCTGGTGTGGGCAGAAAAACAGCCAATGTCATTGCTTCGGTGGTGTGGAACAAGCCAAAGATGGCGGTCGATACTCATGTGTTCAGGGTGTCCAACCGCATTGGTTTGACCCAAAACAGCAAGACTCCATACGAGACAGAGATGGAATTGACCAAAAACATACCTGAAGAGTATATACCAGTAGCCCATCATTGGCTGATTCTACACGGAAGATACGTCTGTACGGCAAGGAATCCGAAGTGCAGCGAATGTGGAATATCGGCTCTTTGTAAGAGCAATTCGCATAAATAGGGGCTTCGTTCTGGTGTATGTGATAGGTGGAATAAGCAAATAATAACATTAGGAAGGCCTTTTTTAGGATTTTTTTGATTTTTATTGCAGAAAAATTTGCATAGGTGAGAATAATGCTCTATCTTTGCACCCGCTAACAAGGAAACGCGGTTATAACGCCACTATTCTTGAAGGCAAAAACGATCTTTGAAAGAGTGAGACCAAACAAGAAAACTAGTAGTACAAGATAAGTAGAGTAAGAAAGCTTTACCGTCAAAACTTGATTGCCAGGACTCATCAATCTGACTATTCACCCTTCATGGGGGATTAA
>JAEDEY010000129.1 GCA_016293065.1 Bacteroidales bacterium | reverse complement strand
TTATCGTTGATCTCGATGGCCTTCATATAGGTCTGCCACCATTCGGCATCGGCAGTGCCCTTGAGGTTGACGAAGTTATCTTGTCCGATGAGCATTCCTGCGGTGATATGGAAAGAATTCTCGGCAGAAGGATAATACTCCAACATACACTTGAATGCACCTAGTTTGACTTTGGCATCGACATCGACAGTGATATCTTTGTCGGGATAGTCGAGATTGTCGATCCTCGAATAATTAGGCATACCACTTGCCTGTGCATTATAGTTGTTGATGTTGGTATTCATCTCATTGATCTTCTGGCGTATGTCGCTCGACGAGACATCGAAATCGGTATTGACTTTGATGTTAGGCAGATTGTAGCCCAAAACCAATACAAGGTGATCGGTGACTACAGGCATGGAAACCTCTACGCCAGCACCCATCAGACCAGCTTCGATACCTACGCCCACATTGCGGAAAGCCTCCATATTGTTGTAACTCTGTGCAAAGGCACATGATGCTGCCATGGCTGAGAGTGCCGCTGTTGTAAAAAGCCTTTTCATAAGAAAAAATTTAAGTTATGAAGTGTTGATTTCCATCACTTCGTGTTCAAAATATGGTTTTGTCTCAAAGAAATATAATATGTTGAGCACCTACTTACATCCTTACTGATGGCTACTAACTCTTGTCAGGTTTACAAGCATCAGACAGATTGTCAATGAGAAGATCACCCAAGCAAACGGATTGTGAGGCATATAGCACACGGCAAGTATGCCATCCACATTCAAAATGGAAAGAGCCAGTATGTATGGCTTTCTGACAAAGTCGTATTCGGCAATCTTTCCTGACAAAAAGTATGTTACACCTCCTCCCATCACGAGCAGAGCTCCGCACATCAGGCTGAAATACAAAAAAGCATCTTGTGCACCATCTGGCAGCAGAGCGAGCTTATCTGCTATCAGTGGAGAAAATGTAGCAGCTATGTGAGTAAAGCCCATAAGCACAACGCCTATGGAAAGAGCCTTTATTATGATTTGTTTACTTGTTCTTTTCATAATAGTTGTGCATTGATAATATCACATCTTAGCCATAGCCTGTTCGAGGTCGGCAATGATGTCTTCTACATTCTCGATACCCACTGAGAGGCGCACGAGGTCGGGAGCAACGCCTGCTTCGCGAAGCTGCTCTTCGCTCATCTGACGATGGGTGTGTGAAGCTGGATGGAGCACACAGGTGCGTGCATCTGCCACATGGGTCACGATAGAGATGAAGTCGAGATTGTCCATGAACTTGATGGCGTCTTCGCGTGTGCCCTTGAGTCCGAAGGCAATGACACCACATGAGCCATTAGGCATATACTTCTGAGCGAGAGGGTAGTACTTGTTGGATGGAAGACCTGCATAGTTGACCCAACCCACGCGTGGGTTCTTCTCAAGCCACTCTGCCACAGCCTGTGCATTGGCGCAATGCTGCTTCATGCGCAAGGCGAGAGTCTCGAGTCCGAGGTTGAGGAGGAAAGAGTTCTGTGGGGCAGGGATGCTGCCGAGGTCGCGCATCAGCTGGCTGACGAGCTTGGTGGTGTATGCACCCTTGCCGAATGCCTTGGTATAGGTAAGTCCGTGGTAGCTCTCGTCGGGAGTAGTGAGACCAGGGAACTTATCGGCATACTTCTCCCAGTCGAAGTTACCGCTGTCGCACACTGCACCACCCACCTGAGTAGCATGACCATCCATGTACTTGGTAGTGGAATGAGTCACGATGTCGCAACCCCATTCGAAAGGACGGCAGTTGATGGGAGTGGCGAAGGTGTTATCGACAATGAGAGGCACACCATGCTTATGAGCCATCTTGGCAAAACGCTCGATGTCGAACACGCATCCTCCAGGGTTAGAAATAGTCTCACCGAAGAAGCACTTGGTGTTCTCCTTGAAACAAGCCTCAATCTTCTCGTCTGGCCACTCAGGATCGATATAGGTACACTCGATGCCGAGCTTCTTCATCGTCACTCCAAAGAGGTTGTAGGTGCCGCCATAAATATTGTTGGAAGTGATGAAATGGTCGCCCGCATGACAGATATTGAATACTGCATAGAAGTTGGCAGCCTGTCCTGAAGAAGTGAGCACACAGCCCACGCCACCCTCAAGGGCATTGATCTTCTTGGCTACTGCATCGTTGGTCGGATTGGCAAGACGGGTATAGAAATAGCCATTGTCCTCAAGGTCGAACAGACGAGCCATCTGTTCGCTGGTGTCGTATTTGAAAGTAGTTGACTGATAGATTGGCAGCTGCTGTGGTTCGCCCTTGCTTGGCTTCCAGCCGCCATGAATACAGATTGTTTCTAGATTCTTTTTCATATGTATGTATTATGTTTTTGATTGTCTATGTAAAAAAAACAGTTGCAAATATAAGAAAAAATCCAATATAATGTATTTTTTTGTGTTGTTTTGTTAATAAATTTCGCACATTTATTTATTTGTCGTATCTTTGCACATCATTTATCATTAACAAATCAATCATGGAAGAAAACAAGAATCAGACAGGTTTGCCTGAAAATGCGATGCGCGAATTGCGTGAAGGCGAAACCTACGAGCCGATCATGCCGGCTCAAAGTAATCCGCGAGAAGTGACTGTATGGTCGGTGGTTTGGGGCTTGCTCATGGCTGTCCTCTTCAGTGCCGCTGCTGCCTATCTCGGACTCAAGGTCGGACAGGTCTTTGAGGCTGCCATCCCTATTGCCATCATTGCTGTCGGACTGTCGAGTGCCACCAAGCGCAAGGGAGCACTTGGCGAGAATGTCATCATCCAGAGCATCGGAGCGTGCAGTGGTGTGATTGTTGCGGGTGCCATCTTCACTCTCCCTGCACTCTACATCATTCAGGCCAAGCATCCTGAGATCACTGTCAATTTCATGCAGGTCTTCCTCTCTTCATTGCTCGGAGGCATCCTCGGCATTCTTTTCCTCATTCCTTTCCGCAAGTTCTTTGTCAAGGATCAGCATGGCAAGTACCCATTCCCGGAGGCAACAGCCACAACGCAGGTTCTCGTTTCGGGCGAGAAAGGCGGTTCGCAGGCCAAGCCATTGCTCATTGCAGGTCTCATTGGCGGACTCTATGATTTTGTTGTCTCGACATTCGGAGCATGGGCTGAATCGTTCTCGACACGTGCCATTGCCGGAGGTGCCTATCTCGCAGAGAAAGCCAAACTCATGTTCAGCATCAACACCAGTGCGGCTGTGCTCGGTCTCGGCTATATTGTCGGACTCAAGTATGCCGCCATCATCTGTGCCGGTTCGGCTCTCGTGTGGTTTGTGCTCGTGCCGCTTCTCCCACTTTTGGGCGATGGTATGCTCCAGACGCTCAATCCGACCTTCGACCTTGCTGAGATGGGCAGTGTAGCCGACATGTCGCCCGAAGCCATATTCAAGACCTTTGCACGTCATATCGGCATCGGAGGCATTGCTATGGCAGGTCTTATCGGCATCATCAAGCAGTGGAGTATCATCAAGGGTTCGATCTCGCTTGCAGGACGCGAACTGAAAGGTTCGGGTGCAGGCAATAAGGTGGTGGAACGCACACAGCGCGACATCTCGATGAAGATCATTGCTGTGGGTGTCATCGTGGCTCTCATCGTCACTTTCCTTTTCTTCTATATGGGAGTGGTCGATTTCAACCTGCTCCATGCCGTTGTGGGTATTCTCGTGATTGGTATCATCGCCTTTCTTTTCACCACAGTGGCAGCCAATGCCATTGCCATCGTTGGCACCAACCCAGTATCGGGCATGACACTCATGACGCTCATCCTTGCCAGTGTCATCATGGTGGCAGTAGGCTTGAAGGGTTCGGCAGGAATGATTGCAGCACTCGTCATGGGTGGTGTGGTATGTACGGCACTCTCAACGGCTGGCGGTTTCATCACCGACCTCAAGATAGGCTACTGGCTCGGCACTACACCAGCCAAGCAGGAGAGCTGGAAGTTCCTCGGTGTGCTGGTCAGTGCAGCTACCGTAGGTGGTGTGATGATCATCCTCAACAAGACCTATGGCTTCGTGGGTGACAATGCCCTTGTGGCTCCACAGGCCAATGCCATGGCAGCAGTCATCGAGCCACTGATGTCGGGAACAGGCGCACCTTGGTATCTCTATGCCATTGGCGCAATCCTTGCCGTGGTGCTCAATTTCTTCGGTGTTCCAGCACTTGCCTTCGCCCTCGGTATGTTCATCCCTATGGATCTCAATGCTCCGTTGCTCGTGGGAGGTGCCATCAACTGGTATGTGACCACACGCAGCAAGGATCAGACACTCAACAACGCACGCGGAGAGAAGGGCACCTTGCTCGCTTCGGGCTTCATCGCTGGTGGTGCGCTCATGGGTGTTGTATCGGCAGGTATCAGATTCGCAGGCATAGAGTTCGACAATTCTGCATGGCTTGCCAACTCGTGGAGCGAAGTCCTCTCGCTCGTGATGTACATCATCCTCATCGTCTTCCTGGTGAAATACACAATGAAGGCAGATAACAACTGATCATAGCGACACCGTGTTAACGTTAACTGTTAACTCGATGCGATTTTGTTTATTTCAATGATTGCGAGAG
>JAEDEY010000027.1 GCA_016293065.1 Bacteroidales bacterium | reverse complement strand
CATATAAATTCATTAACTTCGCGCGGTATTTTTAAGATATGGACAATTTAATTCAAAATATCATCGAGGGATTGCAAGACGCAAAGGCCCGCGACATTCAGGTAATCGACATGAGTGACATTGAGGAGGCAGCTTTCACATATTTCGTAGTGTGCGAAGGTACATCTTCGACTCATGTCTATGGCATTGCCAACACTCTGACTGACTATGTCCGCGAGCATACAGGACAGCGCGACTTAGGTCATGTGGGAATGCAGAACCGACTGTGGATAGCCGTCGATTATGGCTATGTGCTCGTACATGTTTTCCAACGTGAGACTCGCGACTTCTATCGATTGGAATCTCTGTGGGAAGATGCCAAGATTACCAAAGTTCCAGATTTATTATGATTATTTATGGAGAAAGACATTAACAAGAATCAAGGAAAGAATCAGGCTAACAACAAAAATCAAGATGGCTATTTGAAGATCGGAGGCAGTGGTGGCTTCAACTTCTATTGGATATACATCATCTTAGCCATCACCCTGTTTGGCATATATTTCATGTCAGGCAATGAACTTAGCCGCAAAATAAGCTATTCTGACTTCCAGACAATGGCGAAGAACGGCTATTTCGAGAAAATCAATCTCAACAAGAAGCAGGGCTTGGTCTCTGCTCCACTGAACACTGCTCCTATCGAAGAGTCGTTCAGTGCGATCAAGAGTGCCTACGAGAAAGCCAAGAGCGAGGGTAAGCAGTACTTGGTAGAGTCGATAGTGCCAAGTGCAGATAAGTTCTCGGAAGACATAGATAGCTGGAGGAGCGAAGAGGACAGCAAGTTCAATTCAGAAGTCAGCTACGAGTCTGGGTCATCCAATTGGGAGTTGTTGATCAATTTTGGCTCTCCTTTCATTATATTGTTATTGTTCTGGTTCATCTTCTTCCGAAAGATGGCCGGTGGTCCTGGAGGCGGCATTTTCAGTGTTGGCCGTTCAAGGGCTCAGGTCTATGAGAAAGACAACCGAGTGAATGTCAACTTTGCCGATGTTGCAGGTCTCAGCGAGGCAAAGCAAGAAGTGCAGGAGATTGTTGAGTTTCTCAAGAATCCTCAGAAATATACACATATCGGAGGTAAGATACCAAAGGGTGCATTGCTCGTAGGCCCTCCAGGCACAGGTAAGACTCTTCTTGCCAAGGCTGTGGCAGGAGAAGCTGACGTGCCATTCTTCTCGATGTCGGGCTCCGATTTTGTCGAGATGTTTGTCGGTGTGGGCGCAAGCCGTGTGCGTGATCTTTTCCGTCAAGCAAAGGAAAAGGCTCCTTGCATTATATTTATCGATGAGATAGATGCCGTTGGCCGTGCCCGAGGCAAAGCAGCAATGAGCGGAGGCAATGATGAACGCGAAAACACGCTCAATCAGCTGCTCACCGAAATGGATGGCTTCGGCACCAATAGCGGTGTCATCATCCTTGCAGCTACCAACCGAGCAGAAATACTCGACAAGGCTCTGTTGCGTGCCGGCCGTTTCGATCGTCAGATTCACGTTGACCTGCCGGAACTAAACGACCGTGTGGAAATATTCAAGGTTCACCTCAAGCCTCTGAAACTTGCCGAAGACATGGATGTGACGAGATTGGCTCGTCAGACTCCTGGCTTCTCGGGTGCAGACATTGCTAACGTATGTAACGAAGCTGCCCTTATCGCTGCACGCAACGGCAAGGAGAAGATTGATATGCACGACTTCAATGCCGCTGTTGACCGAATCATAGGTGGTCTCGAAAAGAAGAGCAAGGTAATGACCAAGGAAGAGAAACACAGCATCGCTGTGCATGAGGCTGGTCATGCCACAATCAGCTGGAACCTGCAATATGCTTCTCCTTTGGTGAAAGTAACCATTGTTCCTCGCGGACGCGCTCTCGGTGCTGCATGGTATATGCCAGAGGAGCGTCAGATTACCACCAAGGAACAGATGCTCGACGAACTGTGTTCACTGTTGGGAGGACGAGCAGCCGAAGAATTGTTCCTTGGACATATTTCGAGCGGTGCAGCCAACGACCTCGAACGTGTCACCAAGCAAGTATATGCCATGGTAGTTTATTATGGTATGAGCAAACGCTTGCCAAATATTTGCTATTACGATTCGACTGGTCAGGAATTTGGTTTTACTAAGCCATATAGCGATGAAACGGCCAAACTTATTGACGAGGAAATCAATGCGATTATCAGTGAGCAATACGCTCGTGCCAAGAAGATCCTGATTGAATATGCCTCGGGACATAACTCATTGACCAATGTACTTGAAGAGCGTGAAGTGATTTTCACCGAAGATGTGCAGAATATCTTTGGACCTCGTAAATGGGCATCACGCTCGGAAGAGTTGCTCGACACCGACACAGCAGCTGTTGAAGATAATGGGGTAGAAAACGATAATACATCAAACAATAATTAACAATTGAAACGAAAGCATGAAGTCTCTACTACAACGCACAGTCACAGGTCTCCTCGTAGTGGCTGCCATTATGGCGGGAATTCTATTTGGACCGTATTCATTCATAGCTGTGTTTTCGATCCTTGTATTCGGAACACTTTATGAATTTTACAATCTGATCAATGTATCTCGAGAAGTACACATCAACAAGATTCTTCATAGCTTGGCTGGTGCTTTGTTGTTTGTTTGTGTTTGGCTTGAGGCTTCCCGACTCACTTCTCTTTGGATTCTCCTCCTCTATCTCTCTTATGTGATGGCAATGTTTATCAGCCGTCTATATACACGACAAGACAATCCTTTGAGAGAATTGGCTTATATCATTCTTGGTCAGGTCTATATTTCAGCTCCGTTGGCATTGGTCAATCAGATTGCCTTCCATACATTAAAATATCCTCTTGGCGAGATTCTCAAAGACTATTGCCCAATCTTTGTGCTGTCACTGTTTCTCTTCATATGGGTCAACGACACAGGAGCGTTCCTCACAGGCTGCACTCTCGGCCGTCATGGTCGCCACCGTCTTTTCCCTCGTGTATCACCCAAGAAGTCTTGGGAGGGATTCTGGGGAGGAATGGTCTTCTGTATGTTATTAGGACTTGGACTCTACTATCCTCAATTCTGGGAATTTATCGGTGTAGATATCCACGAAGGTGTTCGTCTCACCCGTCTTGAATGGATGGGCATGGCAATGACTGTAAGTGTCTTTGCGACATTCGGCGACCTCATCGAGTCGTTTGTCAAGCGTTCGGTTGGAGTCAAAGATTCGGGCAACATCCTGCCTGGTCATGGAGGATTATGGGATCGTTTCGACTCTCTCATCATGGCTGCTCCTGCGATGTATATCTACTTAGTCGTGATCACTATCTTCTAAAGTCCTTTTTCATTTATACAGATCTTATTACTTTTCCTCCTCAAACTCCTGCACCACTTTCTTCGGAGTATTCTCTGAAGCTACGCTCTTTGTGCCTTTTGGTACTTTCTGCACTTTCATGACATCAATCTTCACCAGGGCTCCGAAAGCGTCGTTCATGCGCAGGAATAGCTGGGTCCCGTCTTCGACTCTGACAAGTTCACCGACGAGGCCTTTCAATGGACCTTCAAGCATCATCACATCCTCTCCTATCATAGGAGCTGTCAGCTTGAACTCATAGTTTTTGTCGATTAGCCTAATGAAGTCACGCATTTTCTCGTCGGTTATCGGACAAGGCTTATTCTCGCCAGGCGCATAGATATAACACTTGACCTTATGGTTGACAAAGACTTCGTTTTTCTTGTCCATCGAGTTGCGCACGAAAATTATCTGTGGGGTCAGAACGACATCGACAATCTTCATTCTGTCCGACCATCTATGTTTCTCTTGTCTGACAGGCACATAAGCCTCCTTCCCTTTCGATTTCAAGGTCTCTACGATCTTGCGCTCATGCTGAGAAGCAACGGCAACTGCATACCAATGCTCCTCGCGCAATTCTCTCTTCTTAGCAAGAACCTCCTCTGCACTTGGCGACAATGACTTTATTACTTTTGGCATAGTTCGATAATTGTTTGGCTCATTACCTGCCATGAATATTTCTTCTTCTCTTCTCTGATTCCTTCCGCAAAATCGTGTTGATGACTACAGAAATCATCTATTGCCGAGGAAATAGCTTCGACATTGGGCGCAACCGAATATCCGACCTTTCCATTAGGCACAATCTCAGACAAGCCTCCGACAGAAGTCACCAACATTGGCTTCTCAAAATGATAGGCTATCTGCGTGACACCACTCTGGGTTGCACTTTTATAAGGCTGAACCACAAGGTCGGCAGCACAGAAGTAATACTTGACTTCGCTGTCAGGAACGTAATCGGTGCGCCACTCAATGCGCTCGTCAATTCCGAGAGTGTTAGCCAGCGTATGATACTTCTCGCCATCGCCATAGAACTCTCCAGCAATGATGAGACACACATCCTTTGCAGCAGCAGCTTCTGACTTGGCAAACGCTTCGAGCAGCCAGTCAAGTCCCTTATAGTCGCGGATTAGGCCGAAGAACAATAGATAGCTTCGTTCTGGGGCAAGTCCAAGTTGCTCACAAGCCTCTTGGTTCGACACTCTGTTACCGAAATTGTCGTAGATAGGATGAGGAGAGAAAGCGCGAGGCTTTTTATGGTCGAAAACATCTATATCGTTCAACACAGATTTCGACAACGAGACAAAACCATCGACTGAGCCACAGAAATACTTGGCAAAAGGCTTGTCCCCAATGCGAGCTTCATGGGGAATGAGGTTATGCAAGACTGCTACTACCTTTGTCTTGCTATTTGCTTTCACTATTCGGGCTATTGTGCCGAAACATGGAGCCATGAAAGGCAACCAGAAGCCAATGACAAGCAAGTCGGGCTGACTCTTGGAAACATAACGTCCGACGCTGATCCAGTTGAAAGGATTGCAACTGTTGACCCGTCGTGAAATATTCAGGTCCTTCGGTGCAGCATTTGAGCTGTATTGTGTCTTGCCAGGGAACAAGAATCCCGGATACTGAAGTGTGAAAGTGACTATCTCCACTTCATGTCCTTCGTCTTGAAACTGATGTGCCAAGCGCTCATTGAAAGCTGCTATGCCTCCACGATAGGGATGAGCCGTTCCGAGTATTGTGATTCTCATTGTTTTTATTTTAAGAAGATAAAGATGTTAATGGAGATGAAGGGAATAATGGCAATAGTTGTCTTTCTTTTGTATCGATCATACCATTTTTTCCACTTTCGCGGCCAGTTGGCAATACGCTGTGGCACACGGATGGCAAAGCGCAAGAGATGGTCGAGACGGAAATGCAGTATCTGTGCCGTCGAAAACTGCAAGCGCTTCATGCCTCGTGACTCACAAACCTCATCGATAAGGGCATCGATCCTTGAGGTCTGATCAGAACGCTGATGATAGAACCTCGACATCCATGAATGTTTGCAAAGACAGCGGCCATCGACTGAATAGAGCACTGTGGAAAGTCCGTCGCTATGCTTGACATTGGGCAGATAGAGAGTCCTGAAATGATAGGCAAGCCAGAAGAAGAAGTTGTAGTATGGCTCATCGTAGATGCTGTCGAAATGCGGACGGACTATGAGCGACTCGTCATATTCAAACTTCTCGCGCAATTGCTTCTTGACATCGTCATACCTGAACCTTCTCACTTCTCTCTCTCCTTCCCTTCTACCCTTCCACTTCGTGCGGATCTGCTGCAGGTCGAAGATGTTGAAGAATGGGTTGGTAACGATAGGATTGCCTCCTCGTGGACAGCCAGGAGCACAATCAGGACAGCCTGCATTGGCATAGCCTTGCTGCAGCACAAATTCGGCAAGGTCGAGCACAGCCTCAAGGTCTTCGATGTAGGCATCCTCATCGACATTGATTGCCACGTCACAATCGGTATCGGCAAGCATAGTGAAGAAATAGCCGTCGGCAGTCTGATCGGTCAGTCGCACACATGGATAGCCTGCACCCTCGAACAGATGTTTTGCCTGTTCATAGAGCTCAAGCGAGAACGATCGTGTGTAGAACTTCACGCGTCTTGCACTCAGCAATGGACGTTCAGACTTCATTTCAACAAACTTTTTCTTTACCTTTTCTTAGATTTGACAATAGTATTCCTGCAATGATGAGATACATAAGGATGACGAAAGTCATCGAGATGGTGTTGCCCTTGGCTACGCTCTCAGGACGGAACTCCAGACGGATGTGGTGCTTGCCAGGCTCAAGATTAATTGCACGAAGCATATAGTTGGCACGATACAGGTCGGCTGGCTTGCCATCGACAATCGCCTTCCATCCGTGAGGATAGAATATCTCGCTGAAGATGACAGTGCCAGGCTTCGAGCACTCGGCATCGTATTCAATATATTCTGGCGTGTATTTGGCCAGAGAGATATGAGCCAAAGAGTCGGCTCCTGGATTGAGGTCTGACACATTATTTATATAATCAGAGCCAACTACCGCCTCGCGATGCAAGTCGAGAGTCATCAGCATGTCACATTCCTCGTTGGGTGTCTTTGCCTCGACAATCTTCTCGACAAACCATGCATTGCCCATTGCATCAGGGTTGAGTTGAACCACAGGCGCTCCTGTATCCTGATCTGGCACAATGAAATACTTGGTGTTGAGCATATTGATCACAGGCATGTGCATCTTCGACAGATGCTGGTCGATGAGATCCTGATAGCGACGGAGCTTGGCAGCGCTATAGCCACCGATTGACTTCAGATAATAGGATGTGCGGGCATCGTTGAACGGACTTGCCGTGAGGTTGAAGACACGGAAATTCGGATCCTTGTCGCTGTCAAGAATCTGCTTCTCCCATGGTTGCATCTTGAATTCCTTATCGTAGGCATTGCCTTGAGAGAAGTGAGAGTCGTTCATGAATCGCTTTGCAACAGGCCACATGTCGGCAAGTACCAACACCCCGAGGACTATTGCCAAGAGTGGTGTGGTGAACTTCTGGCTCTTGGTGTAGAACCATACGACAGCAGTACCTAATGCGACAAAGATGATCGAACGCCAGCAATCGGCAGAAAGCATGGCACGACGGGCATCGACGAGCATTGGTGTGAGCCATTCGGGCATCTGCGCATCGCTTCTGCCTTCAAAGCCCGATGTGAACATAAGGCAGACAAGAGCCAATGCCACGACAATACCTCCTGCCGTGAGCACTTTCTTCGACAAGTCCTCGCCCACTTTCTTTGCCTCGACAAGACTCTGCAAAGCAAGGAAGCCAAGCAAAGGCATCGTGATTTCTGCAATGACAAGTATCGACGATACTGCACGGAACTTGTTGTACATAGGCACATTGTCGAAGAAGAAACGAGTCAGACCCATGAAATGATAGCCCCACGAGAGCATGACCGAAAGAAGGGTCACGACGAGCAATGCCCATTTGTATGGACCCTTGACCACAAAAAGTCCCAAGAGGAACAGCATGCAGACAATGGCTCCCATATAGACAGGACCGGCAGTGAAAGGCTGGTCTCCCCAGTAGGTCGGCACGTTCTTGCAGAACTGCTCTGCCGATTTCTTTGGCACGCCCTGCTTGATCATGTCCTTGCAAAGCTCACTGTCACTGCCTACATTATAGTTCGACGAACCACCCATATAGTCAGGCACAAGGAAGGTCCAACATTCGTCAATGCCGTAGCTCCATGCCGTTGCATAGTCGAGATCCAGACCCTTGGTCTTATTGTCGGCATCCGACGACTTGACAAGGTCGCTGTGTCCGCCTCGCATCGTCTCTTCAGCATATTCAAGATTGGCAAATGTGGCAGATGTGCCAGTACCAACACCAATGCCTAAAGCCGCCAACGCAAGCAGACAGTTGATCGCAAAGCTCTTCCATGCCTTGTTCTTCCAAGCCTTCAACAGTTCGGCAGCACCGAAGGCAGCAAAGATAAAGCACAGATAATATGCCATCTGCGGATGCGGATAGAATCCTGCCATGGTGCCAATCATAGAAAGGCAGATACCGGTCTTGCGATGACCATTGAAGATAAGGTAGAAACCAGCCAATGCCAACGACATCAAGGCGAGAGTCGAAGTCTTACCATGGTGATTGGCTGCTATGATGATAAAGAAATAGCTCGAGAAGGTGATGGCGAGGGCTCCTACTATCGACAGCCACTTATCGACCTTCATGCTGCGCACCAAGGCAAAGAAACAGAGACAATATATAAGCACGATGGCGAGAACATTGGTATGACCCCACTGCAATGTCTTCAGAAGCGGACGTAGATAGACATTGGCCATGTACCTGCCTCCGCCTATCTGATAGTTTGGCATGCCAGAGAACATTGAGCCTGTCCACCAGCTGTAATTGCCTGTCTGCTGGCTGTATTCGACACATTCATGTACTGCAGCACGGCCTTGCACACCGTCGGTCGAAGCTATGACCTTGCCGTCAAACACTGGCGACATGTAGATGCAAGCTACTGCCACAAAAACCATAAAGGCCAACAGATATGGCCAGATTCGCTTTAGATAATCCATTTTCAAAATATATTCTTTATATAGTCTATTACAGCTTGAGCAATGCCTTTCTTTTTCCAGATGAGACTCATCGCTCTGTCGTATTGATCAAGATGAAGGTCGGCATATCGTGGATTGGCTTTCATTGCCTCAAACTCATCCATGAGCTTTCTCACCGACGATAGCCTTTCCTTATACCGATGGCGGTTTCTTGCCGTTGTGAGCGACTGCGGGCGGACGCGATATAGATACAATGGTTCATTGACACATCGGATGGTTCGGGCAACAAGCAATGTCTTGGTCAGGAAATTGGTATCTTCCGATGCTCGCTCACAAGGGAACTCCAGACCATTGTCGATAATGAACTTCCTGCGGTAGATATATGTCCATATATAAGTCTTGAAGTGCTTCAGATAATAATCCTTGCCCTTTTCGATATCGGGATTCTGCAAGAACCGTGGCTTCCCGCTGTCACCAAAACTCTTGGCATTGCAATACACGAGATCGACACCTGGTGTGCCGATATGCATCAGGTTGAGTCCACCATAAGCCTTGAGCAAGAGCCTGTCGAGCATCTGCGGTTCCATCCTGTCGTCGCTATCGAGAAAGGCTATGTACTCGCCACGAGCCTGCTGGATGCCAAAGTTGCGGGCAATGCCTGGCCCTGTATTCTTTGGAGTTGCCATGAAGCGGAACTTCCCTGCAATATCCTTTGGCAAGTGCGCAATATGTTGCTTGGCGATCTCTATACTGTTGTCAGTCCCATGGTCATCGACAAACAGAACCTCCCAGTCGGTCATGGTCTGACTGACTATCGAGTCGATGCACTCGCAAATATATGCTGCTACGTTATAGACAGGAGAGATAATCGAAACCTGCATTGTCAATCGAATATATTACATTGCTTTATAATGACGAGCCAGCCAACCGAAGAAAGCATCGCTCACTTTTCTTGGCAACAACCGCTTGATGAGTCGCACTGTCGTCTTGCGGAACACTAACCATGACTCTGCACCCATACGGTATTGCCCATTGCACTTCACTACTTCAAAGCCCTCGCGGACCGAAGCTCGCCAGTTACGTTCAGTGGCTCCTTCGTTCAATATCATGTCGCTAACCACGATATCAGGATATACGGCAAACTTGTAGCCCGAGATGTAGAGCTGCGACAACTGATCGAAATCCCCTGCCAGGCGATATTTCAAGTCAAAAGGGCGAGAGGCAAGCACCGAGCCTTTCACAAAGGTGGCTTGATGACAGATCACATAACGGTGAGGCAGCTGGGTCAGGTCGCCAGGCGACTGCAGATACGTGCCATGTTCGGGATGTATCATCCATGAGCAGCAGACCACATCGGGATTCCTCTTGTCCTGTTCAATCTTTGCAGCGAGTTTCGCAAGGACATCCGTTCCTATCAACGAGTCATCGGCATTGAGCATCAGCACATAGCGTTCGGTTCCGTCTTTTTCAATAAGTTCATTGACCTTGGCTATGCCTTTGTTCATGCCATCGTAGATGCCACGGTCTCGTTCGCTCACCCAATAGGTCAGCCTATCGGCATATCTGCCAATAATCTTCTGGGTGCCGTCATTGCTGCCTCCGTCGATTATGAGGTAATCGACAGCAGGATATGACTGCCGGAGTACCGACTTGATGGTCTTCTCCACACAATCTGCCGCATTAAATGAAACAGTGACAATAGCAAACCTTATCATAAGACTGATTTATATACATTAACCAATCGCTGTGCCGACTTTTCCCACGAGAACATACCAAGTCTCTGCAAACCTCGCTTCACCCATTCTTTCCTCGACTCCTCTCCTTCCGTCGCTACCTCGACAAGCAGCTGCGACAACTCGCCTACACCATTGTCGAAACGGAAATACCGAGCTGCATCTCCTCCTACTTCAGGAAAGCTGCTGGCATCATTGAGCAACACAGGACAGCCATTGGCAAAAGCCTCAAGAATAGGCATACCAAAGCCTTCGTAGCCAGAAGGATAGACAAAAGCAAGTGCATCTCTATAAAGAATCTGCATCTCTGCATCGGTAGGATGCATGAAGACAATCCTATCTGAAATGCCATGTCTCGCAATCAGGGCTTTTTCACCATCAGAAAAAGGAGCACCCGTGCAAACCAGCAATACGTCGCTCATATCTTCACGTGATGCCACAGCCGAGAAGGACTCAAGCAATCGTGTGAAGTTCTTGTAGAACATGCGCTGACCCACATAGAGCAGGTATCGTTCATTGACGATGCGTGGTACCATTGCATGGCTCTCCGAGGCAGGTCCTCCATGATGTATGACAGTGATCTTCTCTTCTGGTACACCCAGGATTTTGATGACGTCGTTCTTCGTACATTCCGATACAGCCACTATGGCATCGGCACGCTTCACAAGCTGCTTTTTCCAGGCGATGTCTGGATAATTCGATCCATAGTACTGTGGATAGAGCTCTGGCATCATGTCGTGGATGGTCAATACAAAGGGTTTCTTTCCAAGATATTTCAGAAACTCTGGCTTGAAATATGTCGGATGGAACACATCGTAATCACCTTGTTTCAGCATCCTGTTGGTCATTCGCCTGTTCTGGCTATCGGCTGTAGGCAGATCAAGATACTTGCTGGCAGCAAGATAAAGGATGTCCATCAGCCTGCCTGGATGCTTCTCGTTCCACATGCGATGATCCATCGTCACATTGCCAAGTCCTTTGACCAATCCACTCTCCCTCAAATGAACATTGTTGCTTTGCGCAATGCTGATTTGTGCTTGCACACCGTCAGGGAGATGTGAAATCAGCTCACAGAAGCACTTCGACACTCCGCCGAAGTATTGCATCTGAAAAGCCTGATGGTCGTAAAGTATCTTCATCTATTATCTGTATTTATTTCATCCTTATCATCTTTCTGACCTCATCGAGCGTCATGCCTCTGTCCAGGTCAAGATAGAAATGCGAATGTGTAGATTTGCGCTTCTCTACAGGAGGAAGCTGCATATAATTGCCGTAAGTCTGGGTCAGGTATTCGTCATACATGGCAGGAATCTGAATCGTCAATCCCTCAAAATCACAAGGCACAGTTTTCTCAAAAAGGCGCTTTGGATATGGAGTGGCATATAATCCGTCCCATGGAATGACATAGCTGCCCTTCATCTCCTGCATCTTCTTCCTGATGCCATCGAGCCGTTTCTTGTAATAAGCAGCTTTCGGTGCATGATAGAATGTGTTCTTGAGCAATCGAATAAATCCCATCGGGTGAAGGTGCAATGCCATATCGACAAAATCCTCAAACAGCCATTTGCGGCGTGAGTCCATGTGGTGAAGATAGCAATACTCATATTCCTTCTTCAACCTCTTGCAATAGTCGGCATCATCGTCACATTCGTCAAGCGGAAAGATGTCGATATATGCTCCTATCACTGCCGGCAATGACTTCTCCTCCCAAAGTGTTGTCCGATTGTCATAGAACTTTGGAATCGGCGCATAATACCCGTTTTCGCCTTCCTGTACCAGCGAGTAGCCTTCTGGCAGTTTGTTCTTGAGCGACACTAACCTTTCGAAATCAGCTCTCGACATGAAGACATCTATATCATCGTCCCAGGGGATGAAACCATGATGCCTCACAGCACCGATACATGTGCCTGCACAAGCCATATATGCCAAGCCGTTTGCCTCACAGAATCTTGTGAAAGCCTGTAAGGTCTGCACGAGCTTGGCTTTGTATGCCTTGTCGTCATATAGGTCAATATTTCCCTTTGTCACCATCTCTCAAGTTATTAAGAGTCTGATTGATCAGTGTGCTCGAAGTGCCTTTAGTATAAGGGAAATATACCAGTTTCACACCAACGTCAGCCATCTCTGCTTCTATCTTGTTCCATTTGGCAGTTCCCTTCCAGTCGTCTCCAACAAACATTTTGTGAAAATGATACTTTTGCCATGCTTCCATTTTGTCCATATTATCCTGGGTGACAACCTCATCAACATAGACAATAGAGTTGACAATGGCTTTGCGTTCGTCGAACGGAATGACTGCATGTTTATTCTTGTAACCGACAAGTTGGTCTGTCGATACGCCGACAATCAAATAGTCACATTGTGCCTTGGCTTTTCGCAAAAGATTGAGATGACCTATATGAAACAAATCGAACACACCTGTCGTATAGCCTATTGTATATCCAGGCTCTGGATCATACATGTTAAGGAACTGCTCAAGACAATACATCTGCCATTTTTGGTTGCCTGTAAACTGGCTCATATCAATATCCTTCTTGAACTCATGACGCTTCGGACCCTTCCAATCTTTGAAATATGCATCGACTGGACGTGGCATAGGCACCTTGTTTGGCACTGGAATATCAGGATACTTCCTATGCATAAGTTCTCTTATCAGATACTTTGGTTCGCCATTACGAACTCTATTCAAGTCCAAGGCATCTGCCATTCTTAAGAGAGCATAGGGGTCGGTATATGGCATATCTGCCACTCCGAAAGCATTATAATAGCTGCTCGATGATTCAATTGAGAACACATCATCCATAAAAGAGAGAAAATCGATGTTTTCTCCTTGACGATAACGTTCAAATAGATATGACATATCGTCTGGCTCATTGAGCACCAATGATGGATCAAGAAATATGTAGCGTTTCTGAAAATCCGCAAGAGTCCAGTCTTTGGCAAGGAGCTGGTCCATACCTCCAAACAGCAGATCGCTACTCTCACCAACAATCATTCGAGTTACGCCATCGGCTTTGGCCTGCATTGCAGCCTGCAGGAGCTGTGGTTCAATGGAATGAACAGGTGCACCTTTGGCTCTCATCACTGCGGGCAGGTAACTTTTGACTGTATTCCAGTCAATATCAACATAATGCAGGTTAAGTCCATAATATGACGCATAATATTCTGCACGTGCCAGTTCTTCCTGCTGATAGTTGCCTCCCAGAAAGCGGAATGTGTATGCATCACATCCTCTCATGTATGAAGCAAGAATGGCAGAATCCATCCCTCCCGAAAGACATATTCCAAGCTTCTCGCCTTTCATTGTCTCAAACACTTTCTGCAGCTCACGGTCAATGTCATCGGCAGTCTTGACAAAAGTCAATCTGTCAGAGTCTGGGATGGGTATTAGCTCATGCTTCAATCCATCAAAAAAATCAACATCTTGCTTTTCTATGTATCTAAATGCAAGATATGAACTCATGCAATACTTCTTGTCAATCATTTTCATAATAATAATTATTATTTGCCAAACACCTTTGTCCTGATAAACCAGCTGATCTGCTCTGATATATTAAGTTTGTATATCAGACCTATACCCACTGCCCCAATCACCGACGAGCGCACCAAGGCATCGAGTATCGGCGAAACACCAATAAGCGATGGGATAAAGGCATTGACTATATAAAGAACGGCAATCACAACCACGATGCGGGCATGTGCCCAGGAGAACGGATTGGTCTTGATCTTTGCCTGAACGATATACTGTTGGTAGGCATAGCTCACTATCACCGTGATAAGCGAAGCCAGGGCAGCACCACTCAAGCCTAAGATTGGAATGAAATAGAGGTTGGTGCCAATGCTCACTATCGCAAGGAACACTGTGATGAAGAGCGTCCAATAGTAATAGCGGCTAAAAGAGATGAGCGTATTGCCAAAGTTGAGTGTGCCATACACCACCTTCGACAAGCCAAGGAAGAGCACTGCCCAGCGTCCCTCGGCAAACTTTTCGCCATTAGGGATGATGGCAAAGATATTGTCGATATTGATCCACACGAGAAGCAGCAGCACACTGCTCGCAAGCATCTGATGAACCGACACCTGACGGTACAGTCCTTTGGCTTTCTCCATGTCGTTCTCCTTCATTGCCTCTGCCGCCAATGGTGCCGAGATCGGAGTAATGTTGCGCGAAGGCATGTTCACTATCTCTGCCATATACACCACTATGGTGTAGATACCTGCAGAATACAGTCCCTTGACTCCCGACAGCATATATATATCCATCTGCTGTATAAGGTTGCCGCTGATGCCAGCCAGCATCAGGAAGCCTGTGTATTTCAGCACCTTGCTCTTCAGTTCTGGAGTAATGAACTTCCAGTCGTGACGCAGCTTGGAGTCACCGACATGCAGCGAATAGACTCCCGAAGTGATCATACACAAACCGTAGCAGATGATGAAGCCGACAATAAGTCCCGTCACATCAATCAAGCCGAAGCCGTATGACAGATATATGCCGAGCATCATCAGTCGCATGCCTACCTCACGAACGGCTTTTGGCAGAGCAATGCGCATGTTTATGTTGGCATAGTTCTCAAACCAAACCCAGAACGTCAGCACTACCATCATTGGTAGCACATAGTAGAAATGCTCGTTAAACAACGGTGACTTCTCGCCAAAGTAACCCTCAATCGGGACTCGCAGACCCAAATAGAGCGATGACATCAGAGTCAAGCCCACTACAGGGAAGAGCAGGTAATAGAAGAGGAAGCCATTGTCGCCCGAAACCTTGTCCTTGAAATAGGGGAAGAACCTCATGCCCACACTGCCCGACCCCATCAAGGCTAAGGTCGAGAGCAGGAATGCCACCTCATAAACGACCTTCGAGAGTCCTATCACCTCTGGGTCAAGATATTTGGCTACGATATAGAACTGGACAAAGATGCCAAGGAGCACTCCGACATAGTTGACGAATGTGCCTTTGAGCGACTGACGGATGATTATACCCATGCGCCCTTAACTTTTCAGATTCTTGATGCAGGTCTGGAGCGAGTCGGTCCAATATGGCACCTTCACTCCAAACACTTCCTTGATCTTGGTCTTGTCGAGCACCGAATACGACGGACGAGTCACTGGACTCGGGAATTCGTCGGAATGACAAGGCTGAACATCACATTCATTCTGTCCTGAAAGATGCTGAATCATCTTTGTGAAATCATACCACGAGCAAACGCCTTCGTTCGAGAAATGATAGACGCCTGTCTTGCTATAGGTCTCCGAGCCCGTCGCAACCGTCTCTGCCTTGTAGTCGTCCATGACCTTCTCGATGGCAAGTGCAAGGTCGTAGGCATAGGTTGGTGTGCCTGCCTGGTCGAACACTACCTTCAAGGCTGGCTTAGCAGCCGTGAGGTTGAGCATCGTCTTGCAGAAGTTCTTGCCAAACTCGCTGTAGAGCCATGCCGTGCGGATGATAACGTGCTTGCAGCCTGTCGCAATGATTTTCTGTTCACCATGGAGCTTGGTCGTGCCATATACTCCTGTCGGTGTTCCCTTCTGGTCTTCCTTGCAAGGCACGTTATATGGCTCACGACCAAACACATAGTCGGTCGAGATCTGGATAAGCAAGCCTCCTGCCTCACGCATCGCTGTGGCAAGGTTCTCTGGAGCATCGGCATTGAGCTTCTCTGCCAAGGCAGCAAGTTTCTCGTCGGTCTCGCAGGCATCGACATTGGTCCATGCCGCACAGTTGACAATCACATTGATGTCGTTTGCCTTCACCATAGCCCTTATCGCGTCCAAATCGGTGATGTCAAGATAGGTGGTTTCCTGCCCCTCTACCTGATTGACATCGGTAAATAGATATTTGTCTGAACTGGTTTTTGCCACGATGCGCATCTCATTGCCAAGCTGACCATTGGCACCAGTGATAAGTATATTCATAATAAATAAAATCAGTTATTCGTATTCAGGATAAAGGTTTTCGTCTATGCTGAATGGCGAATCGAAATCCTTGAGCATCTCATGCTTGGTGTCTTTCTCCGACAAGATTGCCTTCCCGGCATCAATCCTCCAGTCAATACCCAGCGAATCGTCGAGTATCGAGATGCCTCCGTCTGCCTGTGGAGCATAGAAGTTGTCGCACTTATATTGGAAGATTGCAGTTTCGCTCAATACCACGAAGCCGTGGGCAAAGCCACGAGGAACGAAGAACTGGCGATGGTTTTCCTCTGTCAGCTCCACTGCGACATGCTGTCCATAGGTTGGGCTGCCCTTTCTAATATCTACCGCTACATCGAGCACCGAACCTTTCACACAACGCACCAACTTGCTCTGTGTGAATGGTGGACGCTGGAAATGCAGGCCTCTCATCACGCCATAACTCGACTTCGACTCATTGTCTTGTACAAAGTTGATGGTATGACCAAGTAGATTTCCCACTTTCTCGTCAAACTCACGTTGTGAGAACGACTCGAAGAAATATCCGCGAGCATCGTTGAATACTCTTGGTTCGATAATCAACAGCCCAGGTATTGAGGTTTCAATAATGTCCATATCTTTTGGTATATGATGTTAGTTCTTTCGTTTATTTTCTGTTGGTCAATTGCCTCTGCTTCTTCTTGATCAAATACTTGGCAATCTGCGAACGGAACCACACTGCTGCAACAATCTGTATCTGGTGATTGTTGGAGGTCTCATACACGTCCGCCTTGCTGTCTGGAAACATATTGCCTAATCCGAAGTAATACCGACCTTGAAGCTGCACGCTTATCTCTTTGTTTATCTTAAACTCATAGCCAAGCCCCATCTGCAGTCCATAGTCAAATTTCTTCGACACAGCCATATCGTGATGCTGATACTGATGGAAGGTCTGATATTTCACCGTCTCCCATGACTCGCTGTCGAGCTTTGCTTTCTGCTTGTCACTGAGAAACACGCCTAACTTCGGTCCAATGTCGAACCCAATTTCGCTCTTTTGTCCACAGTCGAAATACAGATGAGCCATCAGCGGCACCTCGATATAGGTGAAGTCACGCTGGAAACTCAGCTCTGGATGCTCGTCGAAATTGTCTTTCTCGCCTCTGCGCGTCAGCAGTACTTCTGCTTGCAAGCCAAACACCTTCTCTTCGATATATCGGGCAGCAAAGCCGAAGGTATAGCCCTTGGCCATGTCTTGGGTTACCTTTGGAGCATAATTGTAGTTGCTCATACAAGCTCCTCCCAACACACCAAAATGCAGTTCTCTGGCTATGCGTTCCTGTGCGCTGAGACCCAACGCCCACAACAGCAGGCAACACGACAGCAATATCTTATTTGATCTCATGTTTTTCAATTTGAGTCGATGGTGTGAAATGTACAAGATAGAGACCTCGATTTATCAGTCCCTCGCCTTCCGGCTTGAAATTCATCATAGACTGCAACGTCTCTTGTGCAAACCCTTCGATATAAGGGACGAAATTCATGCCATAAGTCTTGACGGCTGCCAGGAAATACCTGCCTATGTCGTAACCCAACATCGCATATCGTGGAGTGAGCGACATAGGCTCCTTTGCATACCAGTATCTGAAATTCTTGTAGAATGTCTTTACTTTCTCGTCAAATGGGTTTATGTAGAACTTCGAGAACAGATAAACGTTCATGTCATAATAATAATCCATGAAGTCATTGGCATACAGCACCCATTCTGGATAGCCAAGAATAGCGGTTTGTCCAAGATTCGCGCTGTCGGCTTCTGTTTCAAAGGTCGTACACTTCAGGCATGGGAACATACGGCGAAGCACATCCCTGCTGTTGGCAACAGGTATGTATAGTATGTTGCGGCCAGCGATGTTCAGCAAAGAATCGACCGAAACCAATGTCTCCGGATTAGTATAAGCGAACTCGTGGAATGTCTTGTTTTTTTCCTTTAACGCATTCTTCAGATGCGAGGCATAAGGGTCAGACTTGTCGGCAAAGTTCTGGTCGTTGAGAAACACAAACTCATAGTCATCAAATCGTTTGACCACATCATCCGACACATAATCATAGAGCTGTGATTTTGATGTGTTGAGCTGAATGAGGTTAGGATTGAGAGCCGACAGCTCAAGGTTGAAGGCAAAAGGACTCACCACCGCCACATTGTTGTTCTTGCCGAACTCTGCCACACGCAGCACGTCTTTGGCATCCATAGGAGCAACAATAAAGTCTGCATCGAGCAGCGATTTGGTGGCAAGTATTTCCTCGATCGACTTTGTGCCGAGGTCATAGGTCTGTATCAATACTCTCTGACCATTCTGCTGAGCCTCGTTGACTGCCATCAGCAAACCCTCATAAAATTCGACCGAACGCATCTGCAGTTTGTCATCGGTGGATGTCTGAGCCTCAAGGTTGAAAGGCAGAATGACTGCTATGTTATCGGGTGCACCAGGTTTCTTTTGTCGCAGTCGCGGATCTGGCTTTGGCTTTTCCTCTTCCACTTTATTCTCTGCAACCGGCTGCTCCACCATCTCCTCGGCTACTTTATCTTTATTCTTGTCGCGCTTCTTGAAGTTAAAGAATATGCTTCTTTTCTTGTCTTTCTTTTTCGACACTTCATTCTCGTCTGGTATCACAAGTGTCATTCCAGCAGGAATGTTTGTTCCTTCGATGCTGGGGTTGGCTGCCTGGATATCTTCCACAGTTACACCATATCGCTTTGAGAGCGAATAGAGCGTATCTCCTGGCTTAACCACATGCTGACGGCTATCAGCATTGGCTGTCAGCAGTACCGACAACAGCACAAAAATACAAAACAGTCTTTCTCGTATCATTATTCAGCTTATTTTCGTTTCGTCAATAATTAACCGCAAAGATAGTTCTTTTATGTGACATTACAAAGCTTTGTCACAATTTTGTTTACTTATAAAGTAATTTTCCCGATTATCTTTTGCAGTTTCATCTTTTTGTATTATCTTCGCTCCAAAAATATATAAAAGAAAGAACAATGTCAACTATCATATTAGGAATTGAGTCGTCGTGCGACGACACCAGTGCTGCCGTCATTTCCGATGGTGTTTTGCTTTCTAATGTCATCGCCAGCCAGGCTGTACATGAGGCTTATGGTGGTGTTGTCCCCGAACTCGCGTCACGCGCACATCAGCAAAACATAGTTCCTGTTGTATCCGAAGCTATCAAACGTGCCGGCATCAAGCCCGAAGACCTCTCTGCCATCGCCTTCACTCGTGGCCCCGGTCTCATGGGTTCGCTCCTCGTGGGTCTGTCGTTTGCCAAGGGTCTCGCTTCGGCTCTGCAGATTCCTATGATTGAGGTCAACCATCTGCAAGGTCATGTGATGGCTCATTTCGTGCTCGAAAAAGACAATATCGACAAGCCTTTGCCCAAATATCCATTCCTATGCCTCCTCGTATCGGGTGGCAACAGCCAGATTATCAAGGTCATGTCCTACAAGGAAATGGAGGTCATAGGCCAGACCATCGATGATGCTGCCGGCGAGGCATTTGACAAGTGCGCCAAGGTCATGGGACTCGGTTATCCTGGCGGTCCTGTCATCGACCGTCTTGCCAAGGAGGGCGACCCAAATAGATTCAAGTTTGCGAAACCTCATATCCAGGGGCTCAATTACAGCTTCAGCGGACTGAAGACTTCGTTCCTTTACACATTGCGCGATGCCATCAAGGAGAATCCAAATTTCATCGAGGAGAACAAGGCCGACCTCTGTGCTTCTCTGCAAAAGACCATCGTGGATATCCTGATGGACAAGGTGCGCAAGGCTGTTAAAGAAACAGGCATACGTGAAGTGGCTGTGGCAGGAGGTGTCTCGGCCAATAGTGGCGTGCGAAATGCCTTTACCGAACATGCCCGGAAATATGGGTGGACCATTCATCTGCCAAAGTTCTCATTTACTACCGACAATGCTGCTATGATTGCCATTGTAGGCCAGTACAAGTATCTTGACAGGGATTTCTGCAAGTTCGACGCTCCTGCTTTCGCAAGGGTCGAAAACAATATTAGATAACACATGAGAATAATGACACTGATATCGACTCTTCTGCTTATGTCTGCTTGCTCTTTTTCGCAAGCAACAGACACTCTGCCGACACAGCCAGACTCTGTTCAGAGTTTCACCTTGTCACACACACCTCGGTTTGAACCTGCTATCGAGATTTTCGGACAGAAGGTCGATCTTTCCCGTTACGACATGCACGAACGCTACGAACGAGAACTCACCAACATGTGTTACACTCACAATGCTACTATATTGACCCTCAAACGCGCCAACCGTCTCTTCCCTGTCATCTGCCCTATCCTCAAGGAAGAAGGTATGCCCGCCGATCTCATCTATCTCGCTTGCATCGAGAGTTCTCTTTCCACCAGGGCTCTTTCACCTGCCGGCGCTGCCGGTATATGGCAGTTCATGGCCGAGACCGCACGTCAATATGGTCTTGAGGTAAACACAGAAGTTGATGAGCGATACAACGTCGAGAAGGCTACCCGTGCTGCTTGCAGATACATGCGGCAGGCCTACGAGAAGTTTGGCGAATGGATCACCGTAGCCGCATCATATAATGGCGGACAGGCTGGTGTGAGCCGGAAACTTGATGCCCAGAACCAGACTTCTGCGCTCGACCTTCTGCTCGCCGAAGAGACGTCTCGCTATATGTTCCGCATCATGGCTATCAAAGAGATCATGAGCAACCCTTCGCTCTACGGCTTTATTCTTTATAGCGACCAGCTCTACAAGCCTATTGCCACACGCAAGGTCCAGGTGTCTGGACCAATCTCCAATATGACCAAGTTTGCCGAAAGTCATGGCATAAGCTACTACCATCTCAAGGAGTTCAATCCGTGGCTGCGTTCAGACAAACTTACCAACAAGTCTGGCAAGACCTATATCGTCGAAATCCCTAAAGTCGATGACATGTACTACAATGCTCCTTTTGAAGTATATGACCCGAACTGGGTGGTCGATAAGTAAAACCCATAATACCCGATATTCCATGCTTGAGACACTCAACTCATACGACGATTCTTTGATGCTGTACTTGAACTATGATGGCGGAACCTGGACTGATATGTTCTGGTACACTTTCAGCGGCAAATTCATCTGGATAGGTGTCTATCTGGTTGTCTTGATCAAGCTGTTCCTTGCTGCCAAGGCGAATGAAGCAAAAGTGGTCAAGACCTTCCTCTGGCTTGTGCTTTGCACAGCTCTCGTCATCGTGCTTGCCGACCAGATTTCTTCGGGTATCATCAAACCCCTTGTCGAACGTCCTCGTCCTTCTCACGATCCCGACATTCAGGACATGCTCCATTATGTCAATGGTTACCGAGGTGGAGCCTATGGCTTCGTTTCTTCCCATGCTGCCAATTCCATAGGTTTTGCTCTTTGGCTCACTTTGTTGTTCCGTTCCTGGATATTCCGCTCAACCATTATCCTTTGGTCTATCCTCACTTGCTATAGCCGAATTTACCTCGGCGTTCATTATCCCGGTGACATCCTCGGTGGCATTGTCGTCGGTGTTGCTTGTGCTCTGCTCGTCCATTTCATTTACCGCCGTTTCATACCCAAGACCGAAACGATATGCGTGCAAAAGAAAGAACCGTGGGCTATCACCATAGCCATCTTTGCCACCATCTGCTTCATTGCCATTTTTCATTTGTAGAATATGCTATTTTTCCCTTCATATTCTGACTCCTGCAGAAGTCACTGTTGAGCGGTAGCCAGTTTACTCGAGGTGCGCAAACGTTTCTCAAAGGTTCCTATACGATTTTGTTTGCGCTGGTCGAGCGCTGGTCGAACGCTGAACGAGTACTGACAACCGATTCACAATGCAAATATACGACATCCCACATGAGCCTTTGCGACGATATTCAGTTATTTCGCGTCATTATACGTCATTATGCGCCATTATGCGCCATTTGGGAGGTAATACTGCTTGTAGCGCGTGTTACCCCCC
>JAEDEY010000128.1 GCA_016293065.1 Bacteroidales bacterium | reverse complement strand
GAGACTCACCATCATCGATATCTGCGATGTTGCTGACCTCCATGTTACTGTCGATTGTCTGTCGCGCCCTCAACCTGTCGATACATAAGTTCCTGACCGTCACAAGCAGAAAAGGCAGCAGTGATTTGTCAGGAGGCAAGTTGTCGCGTATCTGCCAAAGCTTCACCATTACGTCTTGAAGCGCATCTTCAGCCTCCTCAGGTCGCTGCAGATACCTGTAGGCCACCGCAAACATCCTGCGGCTGTGGGGCATAACCCGTTGACTGAAATTAGCACTTGTGGACATATTCAATTCTATCTGAAGGAAAGCATAACAATTGCTCCTTTACCTAATAAACGTATATATTTCTATAATGTGACAAGTTTTCCAATTTTTTTTGTTTTTTTTCTACTCCAGACAGGAAAAGTCTCTCTGTCAAAAGGAAAGAAAGGTTGAGCAGATAAAGGAAGCATCGACATGATTTTGATGGTTGATTTGTGCTTTTTATATATTAATAATGTGCAAAGATAATGTTTTTCACACAATTTGTTTGCCTATAAGATAATATATTGCTATCTTTGTGCAGAAATTCAACAAATAATCTAACAAAAAAATGAAAATGACATTATTATCTTGTGCAACTATCGCAATGCTGACTGCTTGCACTTCTGCCCCTAAGACCGAGTATGTGATCAATGGTACTGCTGAAGGTTTCGAAGATGGCACTACCGTCATCCTGCTCGACCCAGCCAACCGCGACACAATGGCTACTACTCAACTCGCCAATGGCACATTCTCATTCAATGGTCAGGCTGATTCGGTCAAGGCTGTGTATGCAATGATCGACCGCCGTCACGCTGCTCAGGTCTTCATCGAACCTGGAACCATCGCAGCTGACCTCACCGAAGGTAAAGTCACAGGCACTCCTCTCAACGACGAACAGGCTGCTTTTGGCGAGAAAGCCAGCGCAATTTTCGCTGATGACAATGCTACTGAGGCTGAGTATGTGGCCCTTCTTAAGGAATACTACGAGCGTAACAAGGACAATGCTCTTGGAGCTAACATCTGGAACGACCTTGCTTACGAGCTTTCATATGACGAGATGTCGGCAATGCTCGAAACTGCACAGCAGGCTATTAAGGACAATCCTCGCAATGCCAAACTGCTCAAGGCCAAGCAAGCAGAGAAGAACACAGCTGCCGGACAGAAATTCGTTGATTTCGCAGCCAAGACTGTAGATATCAAGAATGCCAAGAAAGATGGACTCGACACTACTCTCGGTGCAATCGTAGCACAGGGCAAGCCTGTCGTAGTGGATTTCTGGGCTTCATGGTGCGGTCCTTGCCGCAATGAGATCAAGGAGTTCCTCTCTGTCTATGGTCCTGAATACAAAGGCAAGGTGAACTTCGTGGGTGTGGCTGTATGGGAAAACAGCGTTGAGGACACAAAGAAGGCAATGGCAGAGCTCCCAATCTCTTGGCCTATCATCTTCGCCGGTGGCCGTGGGGAGGGTCCTACAGAAGAATATGGCATAATGGGCATCCCTCACATCATGCTTATCGGTGCTGATGGCGTAATCAAGGCTCGTGGCATCCGTGGTCCAAAGATCAAGGAGGCAATCGAAGCAGAACTGGCAAAATAAGCGGGTATGCAGATTGAAGCGGAAGAACTGGCTGAACACGGCATACGTCCGACCTCTGTGAGGATTCTTGTGATGCGTGCCATCATGCAGCGCAAAGGCGCATTCTGCCTTTATGACATCGAAGCTGATGTCCCGACACTCGACCGTTCGAGCATCTTCCGTGCCCTTCGCCTCTTCACTCAACATCACCTGCTCCACGAGATTGATGATGGCTCTGGCTTCTGCAAATATTGCCTATGCCAATGCGAAGATCATGATCATCATCTCAACCACGTGCATTTCACATGCATCAAGTGCGGAAAGACTTTCTGCATTGAAGACCAGAAGATTCCAGTCGTCGCTCTCCCTGAAGGTTTCGTGCAGGAAGAAGCAGAATATGTCATCAAGGGCATCTGTCCCGACTGCAAGTGATAAGAAAATATTATGATTGCAAGTGCGCTATTTTGCTCTTGAACTATAGGGCAGAGATAAACACCAGACATAGCACTTGCAAACATCGTGTTTAAAGACAATAAACACCATACTTACGCTTTTTAAGTATGGTGTTAATTTTTTGCTATTAAAGTGCCTGAAGATAACGCTCTGCATCCATGGCCGCATGACAACCTGAACCAGCGGCAGAGATGGCTTGGCGATAGAGTGGGTCAGCCACATCGCCTGCGGCAAAGACACCTGGAATATTGGTGGCTGTGGTCGGATGCTTGACCTTGATATATCCAGCCTCATCACATTCTACGGCATGACGGAATACCTCGGTGTTTGGATGATGTCCGATGGCAAGGAAGAATCCGTCGATGTCGATATCAAATCGCTCTTCATGATCGGTGCCCTTACCTCGCACGAGATGTGCGCCTTCAAGTCCGTCTTCACCAAACAAGCCTTCGGTCTGGCACTCCCAAAGAATCTCAATGTTTGGAGTTTCCTTGACGCGCTGAGCACTCTTCTCACTTGCACGGAGAACATTGCGTCGCACAATCAGATAAACCTTACGGGCTAAACCTGCGAGATAGGTTGCCTCCTCACAGGCAGTATCACCACCACCTACCACAGCAACAACGCGCTTGCGATAGAAGAATCCATCGCATGTGGCACATGCAGAAACTCCCATGCCTGCATATTTCTTCTCATCGTCAAGTCCGAGATATTTGGCAGATGCACCAGTAGCAATGATGATGGTCTGTGCCTCGATTACTGTGCCATCGTCAACATAGGCACGATGTGGCTTACCTGCCTCTTCAGCGAAATCGACCTTAGTGATAAAACCGCTGCGTATATCAGCTCCGAGCTTCAGTGCGTGATTGCGAATATTGTCCATGAGTTCAGGACCTGTAATACCTTCCGGATAGCCAGGGAAATTCTCAATCTCAGTGGTTTGCGTAAGCTGACCTCCTGAGAGCAATCCCTCATAAACGACAGGTGCGAGACCGCTGCGGCAAGCATATATGGCGGCAGTATAACCTGCAGGTCCACTGCCAATAATCAATACTTTAACCATAAAAAAGATAACGTTATTTGTCAATAGATATTGTGTTTGTTTATTGTTGTCAACTATTCTTCAGATCGGCGATTATGTTCTGCAACTCGCTTTCTGAGTCTATAAGGACAGCACGGGCTTTTGAACCTGTATAAGGGCCAACAATGCCAGCTGCCTCAAGCTGGTCCATAATGCGTCCTGCACGGTTGTAGCCAATCGAGAACTTACGCTGAATCATCGACGTACTGCCCTGGCCAGTTGCTACAACAAGTTCAGCCGCCTCATCAAACATTGGGTCAAGCTGTCGCAGATCAACACCTCCTCCCTGTCCGCCATCATCGGCAGCACCTTCTCCAAGCGGAGGATCAGGCAAGATGAAGGCAGAAGGATAAGCCTGCTGCTGAGCAATGAAGCGGTTGATGGCATCAACCTCTGGAGTATCGACAAAAGCACATTGAACTCGCACAGGAGCATTGCCTGTAGAAAAGAGAAGGTCACCTCGACCGATAAGGTTCTGTGCTCCACTCTGATCAAGAATAATGCCTGAATCGACTGCCGAAGCTACTCGGAAAGCAATGCGGGCTGGAAAGTTGGCCTTGATTGTACCAGTGACAATCTTGGTCGAAGGTCGCTGTGTGGCAATGATCATGTGAATACCCACGGCACGTGCCTTCTGAGCAATACGTGCGATTGGCAGTTCAATCTCCTTGCCGGCTGTCATGATGAGATCGCCATACTCGTCGATCACCACCACGATATATGGCAGATAGTGATGATGGACACCCTCGCGGCTACCCATAGCAGCCCTGATGACCTTCGTAGGATTCAACTCACGGTTGATGAACTTAGCATTATATTCCTTGATATTGCGCAACTCGGCATCCTTGACCAATGCATAGCGGTCTTCCATCTCTACACAGAGACTCTGGAGAGTGGCAACCACTCGCGACACGTCGGTAATGATTGGCTCTGGCTCATCGCCCAACTTTGCAAGGTAATGCTTCTCGATACGGCTATATATCGAGAACTCAACCTGCTTAGGATCGACAAGCACAATCTTGAGCTGAGATGGGTGCTTCTTATATAATAATGAGGTGAGTATGGCATTCAAGCCGACCGATTTACCCTGACCTGTAGAACCTGCAACGAGAAGATGAGGCATCTTGGCAAGGTCGAAAGTGAAGACCTCGTTGGTAATGGTCTTGCCAAGTGCTACTGGCAGTTCCATCTTCGACTCTTGGAACACCTTGCTCGTGATGCACGAATGCATCGACACCGTCTGTGGGTCGCGGTTTGGCACCTCGATACCTATTGCAGCCTTACCAGGGATTGGCGCAATGATGCGTACGCCCGAAGTTGCAGCAATACACATGGCAATCTCATCTTGCAGGTTACGTACCCTGCTGATCTTGGTTCCCGTCTCAAGCACTATTTCAAAGAGTGTGATGGTAGGGCCAACCATTGCCTTGATGCTCTGAATCTCGATTCCATAGTCACTGAGTGTCTGACG
>JAEDEY010000127.1 GCA_016293065.1 Bacteroidales bacterium | reverse complement strand
TATGCAAAAAACTCTGTATTGGCAGAAGAATAGTCCCAATACTTGAGCCATTGATCTGCATTGTTCGACAGATAATTATTGTCAGATGTGGTATAATAAAAATCACCAGGCTCATTAGTAGCGAGCGTATATTGAGATGTGCCAAGCTTCTCGTATGCCCAATATGAGTCATTAAGAGTAGTCTGGACAGCCCCATCCATCTTGTAACCCTTTTTGTTAGTGCCATCCATATATCCGACAAGATAGTTTGCCATGATGGCGTTTGTTACATCGGTATTCTTATATGCCCATATGCCAAAATTGTAGTGACCGGTCGATTCAAGAGATGCCTTAGTCATATTCTTTTGGCTGACATTGAATGACATTGCCACCTCTCTGTTCTCTTTGCCTCCATTATCTACTATTTCGTCGGTTGAGCAACCTGCTAAGAGGGTGGCTGCTATGCTGATGTAAAATAGTGGTTTCATATTTCTTGACTTGATGTATAAGTTTATGATATTGTGTGATCAGATTCGTCTGGAGTCCAGTCTTCCACGTTAGCTCCATCGAAGATGATAGGATAGAGAGCCTTCTCGGAGCCGACATTTGGGTCGGTCGGATCGATAGTAGGGTCATCGTCAGGATCGGTCGAGCCATTAGAGTCCTTCGTGATCTTGAAGATATAGGTATAGGCAGTGTTTGCCTTCCAGTTACACTTGTCGCTTGGCACAAATACAGTGGCATTCTTCACGACAATCTTCTCGCCTGTGGTCGATGTCAGCTCGTATGACACATGGAAGGTGAAGCCAGTGTCGTTGTTCTTAGGCAGAGCATAATAGGTGGTTGGCGAAGCAGACGCTGCAGACTTAGTCTCACCAATGGCTGTCTCTACTGGAGCCTTGAAGATCAAAGGACGGGTATTTGTCACGGTAGTACCATAAGTCTGAGTAACAGTAGGTGCGGTCACTGATGACGAGAAGTCAAGCTGATATCCTATTGCGCTATAGTACTCACCAGCCGAATAGCCAGAGGTTGTGACAGAAAACTTTGCAGGAGTGGCCTGAACGCCATTGTATTTACCTGCCTTGAGGTCAATGATCTGGATAGAATAGCCCTCGATGACCTCATAGAACTTGATGTTGACCTTCGCATTGAGTCGCTTGAAGCTGAGCTGCACATCCTTGCCATAGTCGTCTTTGGCCACAGTCTTTGCTGCCCACATATATTCGTATAACTGAGGCTGGTCGTAGCCATCCTTCAACGACTGGCTTGGAATGGTCAGAACCTTTGTCCCATTGTCGAAGGTAGCAGTTCCACTGCCATTGATATATGGGCTATAGGCATAGAAGGTAGTAGTAGGTGCTGCCTCGTCCCAATAGCGCAGATACTGATTGGCATAATTTGACATCAAGGAAGTCTCACTCGCCTTGATATATCCATCTTCACCTGCATAAGTGTAGTCGGCATAGCCGAGTTTCTCGTACGACCAGTAGGACTGACCATCGACAGTTTCAGTTTTGTCGCCGAGAGTGGTCTGACTGTCTGTAGTCATATAATAGCCACACTTGTTGGCATCATCGTTATAGCCAACAAGATAGTTTTCTATCACAGGGTATGTTGGGTCGGTGCTCTTGTAGCCGAACACGCCGAAGTTGTAACGCTTGAAATCCTGCAGCTTGGCAGGAGCAGCCTTCGTGATGTTCTTTATCGACGAGCTGAAGCACATCCCTTTCTGCTGCTTGTCGGCCTTTAGGCTGTTGTCAACAACAAGATCCTCGTTGGCACATGACCACATCATTATTGGGATTGACAAATATAACAAATACTTCTTCATATTCGAGCAATCTTACATTGGAATATCATAGATAACTTCATCGTAGTCTTCGACCGTAGGCACGAAGAGCGAGCCCTGGCCAGATTCACCCTCTGGCAGCTCTATCTCGCCGCAGTCGATCACAACGGTGATGATACCGCCATGCGACTGCTTGCGGCACTGGTCGGTGACATCGAACTGCAGGGTCTTCTCTGTCCCATTGCGGAAGCGAACATCGACCATCAGATAGTTAGGCAAATCGGTGCGAGTGCCATCATACTCAGGCTTAGGCTTCTGAGAATAATGAGGCATGTCGCACAGACCGAAAGTGGTGAACTTTCCACCTATGATGTCGCAAGGCTTGCCTTCGACCTCTATTCCCGCCTTGTATCTCGTATTGAAATACACTATGACAGGATCATTGTCGGTGTAACCCGTATTGACATTGGTGCCTCGTGCGAAAGCCGAGAGAGCTGCATTGCCCGAAGTGCCAGTGACTCGTCCGTCGTTGTTGGTGAAGATGACCTGCACGAGATAGATATAGACAAGCGGATAGAGCTCGCAGTTGATCTGCTTGACCCAGCACTTCTCTTCCTCGTCATAGTAGTCGTAGTCGGCTTCGTTGCGCGAGATGTAGATGTCCTGCGGATATGCCGAGTAGAAGATCTCAGGCTGGTTGTAAAGACCCGTCACCGCTTTTGTCCCATCAATGTCCGGCTGATTGTTGAACAGACGTGTCATGCCTCGCGTCACCGTGGTCGATGCCTTCACGTTGTCAAGGTCGGATTCGTCGATGACCAACACCTGCGTTCCATCGTCCGAGTCGATATTGCTATATAGGAGCATGTCATAATAGCCAAACTGATAACTGCGACGGAAACGGCTGGTAAAGATCGTAAACGCATCGACGTTGGTGTGTCTGCCTCCAGGCTCATCCCCAAGATAGTAGCGGCGCACCTCGTAGTTTGAAGGCTTTGGATAGTCGTAATTGCCAAACAGCGTCGAGTCGGTAGCATCCCAGCCATAATGCCACTGATAGGTCCAGTCGGCATCTACGCTCCACACCACTTCCATATCGGTGATGACCGTAGGCACATCGACCAGCACCGCCTCAGCCGGGAGCTTGAGTGGCGGCTCTATGCATGAAGTCAGCAACGAGCCGCTGGCAATGAGCAAAGAGCATAAGACAATCAGCTTTCTCATAGGCAGCCTCCTTTCTTCGCAGGTTTCTTCTTGCGATAAATGATGTCGTAGGTCAGCTGTATGCCAGCATTGGTCGGGCCGAACCACTGGAATCGGTGGTTTCGACGCTTGAAGTTCGATGCCGAGCCTGTATAATCGTAATAATAGTCGCCATCGATCTCTCCAGTGATAGGGTTGCCATAGACGTATGGGTCATAGCGTGTTATATACACACCTCCCGCCAGCATGAACTCGAGGCGGAAGTTACCCTGCTTGGTAAGAGGGAGCACATAGCCAATGCTGAGACCTGCTCCTCCTCCCTCGCCTTGCCATCCTTTCTTGCGGTCCAGGCCGATTCCGAACTTGCCGCCCTGGGCGTATGCACCGAGATATGTGCCGATGAACTTGCCTTCGCCCTTGAAATAACGGCGCAGCTCAAGCTGTACATCACGCCACTGGAAGAACTCCTGCCTTGACCAGCTGCGGTTGGTGCCCCATGTCACTCCTATATTATATGTATAGTGCCCATCGAGAGGATAGTATTCCAGCTGTAGGTTTGGCGAATATGCCATGCCGTATTGTGGCATATAAAAGAAGTCGTGAAGAAGATTGGTGCGGACTGCCAGCAGGTGGCGGCGTTCTTCCATTTCCTCGACCGTCTGGCTCACTGCGACAGCAGGCCTCATCTCGGGCGCAATCTCGACCGTGGGCAATTCTGCGGGCTTCTCGATTTCTACATTGCCCGACACAGCTATCTTGTCGATCACTGGCGCAGGCTTGGTCAGCCAAAGCACGATGCGTGCCGTACGCAGCTCAGGGAAATACTCTCTGTAGAGTCGCGACCAGAGCCGTCCGCCATCCATAGTGCTGAGAATGCGCTTGCATGCCTGTTCATCGCCATTGCTCTCATCTACCACTCTCTTCACACGAAGATAGTCCTTATCATTGCGCTTACGCATCAGGGTGACGAGATAACCATAATCTTCGGTTATGCTTTTCGACTCAAGCACAATGTCATGACCAGCAAAAGGACTCTTAGACAAGTCATCGGTTATCATCTGCGAGAGATTGGCTGTTCGCTCCCGTCCCAACCTCTTATTGTTGGCATACGAACCCTCAGGCGAAGCTGCTCCACGAATGAAAAGGCTTCGCATCTGATAGCCCTTTTTCAGGAGGGATGGCAAGAGATGCCGATATGTCCTGAAAAAGTCAGACTGCCTATCTATGTCAGTGCGGTTGACCTTGAATCGAACACCCACGGAAAGCATGTTAAAGAGCGAGTCGCTGAGTTCAGGTGCTTCGGTCACACTATAGTCGGAGATTATGACAAAAGGATACTCGTCGAGCACTGAGTACCTCGATGTATCAAGAAGCGTATTTATCTGTTGAGCCAGCAATGAAGAGACATTCGCACGAGCATTCGACCCACCAAACAAGCAGGCAAAAAAGCTGATTACGATTAAAAATAGATATTTCTTCATTGAGTTTATGTCAGCATAATATAAATTCATGGCGCGAATTTAATATTTTCATTTCATTTTCCCAAGAAAGAAATTATTTTTTCTAAACTCAATAGAGAAATTAATTTATTTGACTTAAATTTGATTGTTTGACAACTAATTTCAATGGTTACAGCGTTGTTTGCATAGGGGGAG
>JAEDEY010000126.1 GCA_016293065.1 Bacteroidales bacterium | reverse complement strand
CCTCGAAGTCGTAGCAGACAGCCGAAGTGAAGCTCTGGTCACCACCACAGAGACGGAGGATGCGGTAAGGGAGCTCAAGCTTTTGGAGCAAGCCTTCCACATGCTCAAGCATTTCCTTGTGGCTCTGTGCAGAGTGCTCTGGAGTGTCGATGCGCACGATTTCAATCTTTGAGAACTCGTGGAGGCGGTTCAGGCCACGTACATCCTTACCATAGCTACCTGCCTCACGACGGAAACACTGTGTATATGCACAGTTCTTGATAGGCAACTGCTTCTCATCGAGAATCACATCGCGATAGATATTGGTTACAGGGACTTCTGCAGTTGGGATGAGATAAAAGTCATCAATCTCGCAGTGATACATCTGACCTTCCTTGTCTGGAAGCTGACCTGTACCATAGCCAGATGCCTGATTAACTACTGTAGGAGGCATGATCTCTGTGTAGCCCGACTTGTTGGCTTCAGCAAGGAAGAAATTGATGAGCGCACGCTGAAGACGAGCACCCTGACCGATATAGACAGGGAATCCTGCACCAGTAATCTTCACACCAAGGTCAAAGTCGATGAGATTGTATTTCTTAGCAAGTTCCCAGTGAGGGAGCTTGGCAGAATCGTTCTTTGGATTGCAATCCCAATTGCCTACTGTGTCTTTTCCTACTACACACTCCTTGAGATTTGATTTTACCACCCAGTTATCCTCGGCACAAGTACCTTCAGGCACCTCGTCATAAGGGATATTTGGAATCTGGCAAAGCATCGTCGTGATCTCTGCCTGCAGAGCATCCATCTTCTCCTGCAAGCTCTTGCTTTCTCCCTTGAGTTCAGCCACTTTGGCCTTAGCCTCTTCTGCTTCATTCTTCTGGCCATTCTTCATAAATGCGCCAATATTCTTGGCAAGTGCATTAGCCTGAGCCAAATTCTGGTCAAGAGCCTGCTGAGTGGCACGGCGCTCAGCATCTTTAGCAATCACAGCCTCAATAGCTTCCTTTGCACCAGCAAAGTGCTTCTTATTCAAACCGGCAATGACACGTTCGGTCTGCTCGGTAATCAATTTCAACGTCAACATGCAACTATATGAATTAACAGTTAACAATTATCAAAACTATATAAAACAAAAAGAGCAACTGACAACCGATAGTGTTCAGGTGCCAATTGCCCATTTTTCTTGCGCTATCAGTTTAGCTTATGAGAGAGGCTCAACTGATACATACGACTTGTTCTCACGCTTTCTGGTAAATACTACCTTACCATCGATAAGAGCATAGAGAGTATCATCCTTACCAAGACCTACATTGAGACCTGGGTTGTGCTTTGTACCACGCTGACGAACGAGGATGTTACCTGCCTTAACGATTTCACCACCGAACTTCTTAACACCGAGTCGTTTGCTATGTGACTCACGGCCGTTCTTTGAACTACCTACACCTTTTTTGTGTGCCATAATTTCTTTTTCTTAAATTAATTATGCAACAATCTCTTTAACTAACACCTCGGTAAAGTGCTGGCGTGAACCAACAAGCTTATCAAAGCCCTTGCGACGAATCTTGTGGAACACCTTGATCTTCTTACCTCTTACTTCTACCTGTGATACCTCACAAACTACCTTGGCACCAGCTACTACTGGAGTACCAACAGTGATAGCACCATCGTTGTTAACGAGGAGCACCTTGTCGAAAGTGATCTCGTCACCAACCTTGGCATCTGCGATATTCAAAACGCAGATTTTCTGATTTGGCTCAACATTAAACTGCTGGCCCTGCATCTCAACGATTGCGAACATTTTATATAAAAAAACTTAAAAAAGTTTCTCCGCCAGGCGGGACACCTCTCGTTGGTCTCCTCTTGTTTGAGCCTGTATCGGAATCAAGCGCGCAAAGATAGCAATAATTATTTAATCTGCAACTTTTTTTATATATTTCTTTATGTATTATGACAAATATTTTCAGTTTTTCATCAATTTTGTCATATCTACTGCATATTTTTACTCAAAGAAATATGTATAGTTGATCATGAAGTTGCGATTCTGCTGATAGGCATCGTTCATATTGATGAATCCTACTTGATAGCCAACCTTGACCTGATGCTGACTCCAGAGCATGCCGCCAACAGCAAATCCCCATCCAATATCGAAGCGCTTTGGACTTTCTACTATGGTCTTGCCTGCGTATTTGATATCATTGCCATAGAACTTCATCGAACTGTTTGAGAGCGAACCTTCATACTTGTAATTTCCGCCCAAGCCCAACGAGAAGTATGGACCCATTTCTCCTAGCAGTGTCCAGTCCTTGTCAAGACGATAGGCATAACCATAAGCCATAGGAATCTCAAGATGCCATGTCCTAACCTTTGTCTCACCATAGAACTCTCTATGCGAACCATCTTCAGGGCTGTAGTTGCCTATGATGTCTCCCCATTCATAACGAGCACCCTTGCGTTGAATCAAGAGATTCAGGCGAACATACGTATTCTGTATCAGATCCGAAGCATCAAGCATGAGGTCTGCACCAAAATTGAAGCCTGCCTTTGGATCAGTCCCAGTTACAGAAAAATTGCTTGAATTGAAACCTACTGTGACACCAAGCTTATAAGGAGGCATACCCTCGATATCAGCAAGCAACGGAGCCTTGATATCAGCAACCAACTGAGCGTTGGCATTAGTACTCATTGTCCAAAATCCGAGAGCACATAGAGCAGATAGAAAAATTTTCTTCATATATAATAATGTTTATGATGTAGAAAAAAACAATATTTATTCTCATTTTTTAAGCGCAAATGTAATTATGTCTTTTCAAAAAAACAAATTTCAAGACTAAATATTCAATGAATTAAGATTTTTTGACCATAAATAGCCTTTTGCATGAAAATAAATAACTATCTTTGCAAATAAAAAATTCAACAAAAGCAACAAGATGAAAGGAATTGTTCTCGCCGGTGGTTCTGGCACTCGTCTATACCCTATCACCAAAGGTGTTAGCAAACAGCTGATACCTATATACGACAAACCAATGGTCTATTACCCTATCAGCGTGTTGATGCTCGCAGGTATCCGTGACATACTCATCATCTCTACCCCTTACGACCTTCCAGGTTTCAAGCGTCTGCTTGGAGATGGTTCTGATTATGGTGTACACTTCGAATATGCCGAGCAGCCATCGCCCGACGGACTGGCGCAGGCATTCCTCATCGGAGAAAAGTTCATAGGCAACGATTCTGTTTGCCTCGTGCTTGGCGACAACATATTCCACGGCATGGGCTTCACAGGAATGCTCAAAGAGGCTGTCAGACAAGCCGAGGAAAACCAGAAGGCTACAGTCTTCGGATATTGGGTAAATGACCCAGAGCGTTATGGCGTAGCCGAATTCGACAAACAAGGCAATTGCCTCAGTATTGAGGAGAAGCCAAAAGAGCCTAAGAGCAATTATGCTGTCGTAGGTCTCTATTTCTACCCTAACAAGGTAGTGCATGTGGCAAAGAATATCAAGCCATCAGCACGCGGTGAGCTCGAGATCACAACCGTCAACCAATGGTTCCTCAACGACCATGAGCTGCTGGTGCAGACTCTTGGCAGAGGATTCGCATGGCTCGATACTGGCACTCACGATTCGCTGAGCGAGGCATCGACATTCATCGAGGTAATAGAGAAGCGCCAGGGTCTTAAGGTAGCTTGTCTCGAAGGAATTGCCTATCGCCAGGGTTGGATTTCAACCGAAAAGATGCGTCAACTGGCTCAGCCAATGATCAAAAATCAGTATGGACAGTATCTGCTCAAGGTGATTGACGAGATTGAACGTGACGGTCGCCATGATCTTTGATTCCTTACGAACTGACAATAGATTTTTCAGACAGAAACGTTTTGACAAGATATATTGATAACCAAATGAAAAATATAGTAATTACAGGCGGTGCAGGCTTCATCGGAAGCCATGTGGTGCGCCTCTTCGTGAACAAATACCCAGAGTATAACATCATCAACCTCGACAAGCTCACCTATGCTGGCAACCTCGCCAACCTTAAGGATATCGAGGACAAGCCTAACTACAAGTTTGTCAAGATGGACATCTGCGACTTCGACGCTTTCTACAAGCTCATGCAGGACGAGCAGATTGACGGCATCATACATCTTGCTGCCGAGAGCCATGTGGATCGAAGCATCAAGGATCCATTCACCTTCGCACGCACCAACGTGATGGGCACGCTCTCGCTCCTTCAGGCTGCCAAGCTCTACTGGGAGTCTCTGCCAGAGAAATACGAGGGCAAGCGCTTCTATCACATCTCGACCGACGAGGTCTATGGCGCACTTGAGATGACTCATCCCGAGGGCATCAAGCCTCCGTTCACCACTACAGCTTCGAGCTCAGAGCACCATCTTGCATACGGTGAGGACTTCTTTTATGAGACCACCAAGTACAATCCTCACAGCCCATATTCGGCATCAAAGGCCAGTTCCGACCATTTCGTTCGTGCCTTCCACGACACCTATGGCATGCCTACCATCGTGACCAACTGCTCGAACAACTATGGCCCGTATCAGTTCCCTGAAAAGCTCATTCCGCTCTTCATCAACAACATCCGCAACCGCAAGCCGCTGCCTGTCTATGGCAAGGGCGAGAACGTGCGCGACTGGCTCTACGTCGTTGACCATGCTCGTGCCATCGACCTCAT
>JAEDEY010000125.1 GCA_016293065.1 Bacteroidales bacterium | reverse complement strand
CTGTTGCCGCTGCTACCTTTGCTGGCGAGACAGGCTGTGCTTTCGGCTGTCTTGGCTTCGGCGACTGTACCCGTGCATGTCAGTTCGACGCTATCCACATCAATCCAGAGACGGGCTTGCCTGTAGTCGATGAGGAGAAGTGTGTAGCGTGTGGCGCTTGTGTCAAGGCTTGTCCAAAGATCGTCATCGAGATCCGTCGCAAGAACAATGCCAAGACACCGCAGCCAAAGCGTGTCTGGGTACAGTGTATCAACAAGGACAAGGGCGCTGTGGCACGCAAGGCTTGTGCCAATGCCTGCATCGGATGTGGCAAGTGTGAGAAGACCTGTAAGTTTGGTGCCATCACAGTCGAGAACAACCTCGCATGGATCGACTCTGAGAAGTGCAAGGCTTGCGGTATGTGCGTAGCCGAGTGTCCGACAGGAGCCATCCACGCCACCGAGCCAGTGATGGTAGTCGTTGAGAAGCTCAAGGCAAAGAAGGAGGCTGAGAAGAAAGCTGCTGCTGAGGCTGCCGCTGCTGCCAAGGCTGCTGCACAGAACGAGGCTGCTGCTCCAAAGGCAGAACCAGTTGCTGTAAAGGCTACTCCAAAGTCAGAATAATTGTCAAATTGTAAAAAAAGACCAATTGTAAAATATAATATGAAGACTTTCAAACTCGGCGGTGTCCATCCCGCTGCAAACAAGCTCTCAGACAAGGCTCCTATCGAAGTGGCAGAAGTGCCTGCTCTTGTTGCCATCCCTATGGCACAGAACTTAGGTGCGCCATCCAAGGCAGTTGTCGCAAAGGGCGATAAGGTGAAGGTTGGTACTGTTATTGGCGAACCAGGCGGTTTCCTTTCTTCATACGTTCATTCTTCAGTTTCAGGTACAGTCGATAAGGTTGACATCGTAGAAGATGCAACAGGTCGTCGCGTTCAGGCCGTCTTTATCAAGGTTGAGGGTGACGAATGGGAAGAGACCATCGACCGCACAAAGGATATTGTTCGAGAGATCAAGCTCGAAAAGCAGGAGATCATCGACAAGGTAAAGGCAATGGGTATCGTAGGTATGGGTGGTGCAACATTCCCTACTCAGGTCAAGCTCGCTCCTCCTCCGACAGCCAAGCCAGAGTGTGTCATCATCAATGCAGTTGAGTGCGAGCCATATCTCACCAGCGACCACTCTCTCATGCTTGCTCATCCAGAGGAAATATGCATCGGTGTGCAGATCCTTGAGAAGGCCATAGGTGTCAAGAAGGCATATATTGGTATCGAGGCCAACAAGCCAGATGCCATCAAGCTCATGACCGAGACAGCCAAGAAGAGTTTCCCTGAGATCGAGATTGTGCCTCTCAAACTCAAGTACCCACAGGGCGGTGAGAAGCAGCTTATCAATGCCGTGATTGGCAAGGAAGTTCCTTCGGGCGGACTCCCAATAGCTACAGGTGCCCTCGTGCAGAACGTCGGTACTGCCTTTGCTGTCTATGAAGCAATACAGAAGAACAAGCCTCTCATCGAGCGTATCGTGACTGTGACAGGCAAGAGCATTAAGAAGCCATCAAACTTCCTCGCTCGTCTTGGTGTGCCTATCAGCCAGCTTGTCGAGGCTGCAGGTGGCGTGCCTGAAGATACAGGCAAGATTATCTCTGGCGGTCCAATGATGGGTAAGGCAATGCCTGACACCAATTCATATATGGTCAAGGGTTGCTCTGGTATTCTTGTGATGAAGAACGAAGAGGCTCGCCGCAAGGCAGCAGGTCCTTGTATCAAGTGCGGCAAGTGCGTCCATGCTTGTCCAATGGGTCTTCAGCCAAATTTCCTTTCACGTTACAGCGAACTTGGTATGCTTGCCGAGGCTGAGGAAGAGCGCATCTACGACTGTATCGAGTGCGGTTCTTGCCAGTTCTCTTGTCCTGCCAATCGTCCGCTCCTCGACTGGATACGTCAGGGCAAGCCAAAAGTCATGGGCATCCTTCGTGCTCGTGCAGCTGAGGCAAAGGCAAAGGCAGAAGCAGCCCGTGCCGCAGAAGAGGCAGCCCGCAAGGCTCGTGAGCTTGAGGCAGAACACGAAGAGCATCACTCAAAGACAGAGGAGACTCATGCCGATGTCAATGCTCACTTGCTCAAGCACAGTGGTCCTATGCCAGAAGACAAGAAATAAGATTGCCTGAAAGTAGGTGGTTTTCATTAAAAAATAATAATCTCTATCAACAATGAATAAATTAAACGTCTCATTGTCACCACACGTTCACAGCGGCAACTCAATCCAGCGTTGCATGCTTGACGTGATCATTGCTTTGGTGCCAGCGTTACTTCTTTCATTCTATTTCTTCGGAATAGGAGCCTTGGTCGTAACCGCTACATCAGTTGCATCATGCGTGCTGTTTGAATTCCTCATCACGCGCTTCTTCCTCAAGCAGCCTGCTACCATCTGCGATATGTCGGCAGTGCTCACAGGTCTGCTTCTCGCATTCAATGTGCCATCCAATCTTCCAGTATGGATCATCATCATTGGCGCACTCGTAGCCATCGGCATTGGCAAGATGGCATTCGGCGGACTTGGTCAGAACATCTTCAACCCAGCTCTCACAGGCCGAATCTTCCTTCTCATTGCCTATCCTGTCCAGATGACCACATGGCCAGTGAGTGGTGAGATGGGCTATTTCGATGTTGAGACTGGCGCAACGCCTCTTTCTCTCTTTACCCGCTACATGAGTGGCGACGTTGCGGCTCTCAACGAGATGCCTGACATGCTCGACATGTTCGTCGGTATGATCGGTGGTTCAATGGGTGAGGTTTCTGCCATTGCTCTTCTCATCGGTTTTGCCTATATGCTCATCCGCAAGACCATCACATGGCATATCCCAGTGTCGATCTTCGCGTCAGCATTCATCATGGCACTCATCTGCTATAACTTCGACGTTCATTTCGCAGTGATGCAGCTTCTCTCGGGAGGTCTCATGCTTGGTGCAATCTTCATGGCAACCGACTATGTCACTTCACCTATGAACAACAAGGGCTGTCTCATCTACGGTGCTTGCATCGGTGCTCTCACCATCATCATCCGTCGCTTCGGTGCATATCCTGAAGGTATGTCGTTCGCGATCTTCGTCATGAATGCTTTTGTGCCTCTCATCAACAAGTACGTTAAACCAACTCGCTTCGGCGTTGTAAAGAAATAATCACTATGGCAAAGAAATTAGAAAACAGTCTTTTGAACATGTTCCTGTCGCTGACAGTGATATGTGTCGTAGTGGGTGGCTTGCTCGGTCTTGTTGCCGATGTTACAGCCCAGCCAATCCAGGATGCAAAGGATGCAGCGCAGAAGGCTGCCATTGCTGCTGTGGCTCCAGAGTTCGACGCTGTGGCTGACCCTCAGAAAGTAGAGCAGCCTAATGGTATCGAAGCTATCGTGTTTGCTGTCAGCAAGGGCGGTGAGGTCGTAGGCCATGCTGTTCAGGCCACAACGCTCAAGGGTTTCGGTGGTAAGGTCATAATCATGTTTGGCTTTGACCTCGACGGCAACATCACTGGCTACAACGTTCTCGATTGCAGCAACGAGACTCCTGGTCTTGGTTCCAAGATTCCAGTTTGGTTCCAGAAGGGACAGAAGGGCGATGTCATTGGCAAGAACCCTTCAACCAATAATCTTTCAGTGTCGAAGGATGGGGGTGAGGTCGATGCCATCACTGCAGCCACTATCTCTTCTCGCGCATTCTGCGATGCCATTGCTCAGGCAGCCAGCGTACTTACAGGCACTGATGTCGATACGGCAGCATCAGCTCAGGTAGGAAGTAATAATTAATAATGTAAGGAGATTTTTAATATGAGTAAACTTGGTATTATTATCAACGGTCTTGTTAAGGAGAACCCTACATTTGTACTTCTCCTCGGTATGTGCCCTACTCTTGGTACTACTTCATCTGCCATCAACGGTATGAGCATGGGTCTTGCTACCATGGCAGTGCTCATCTGTTCAAATATCGTTATCTCGCTCTTGAAGAGCCTCATCCCTGACAAGGTTCATATCCCTTGCTATATCGTGGTCATCGCAGGCTTCGTGACTGTAGTGCAGCTTCTTCTCAAGGCTTATGCTCCTGAGGTAGATGCAAAGCTCGGACTATTCATCCCGCTCATCGTGGTCAACTGTATCGTGCTCGGTCGTGCTGAATCGTTCGCTGCAAAGAATGGTCCAATCGACAGTGCTTGCGACGGTATCGGTATTGGTCTTGGCTTCACCATTGCCCTCACTCTCATCGGTCTTTGCCGTGAGTTCCTGGGTGCAGGTACTGCCTTCGACCTCCGCGTGTTCCCTGAGAACTTCGGTGCTCTCACCTTCGTGCTCGCTCCAGGTGCATTCATCACACTTGGTTTCATCGTGGCTATTTTCAACAAGATTACTGAAAAAAAGTAATCGTCAGTCTCAATTCTAAAAAATCATTGTTTATATGGAATACATATTGATGATTATTGCAGCGATATTTGTCAACAATATCGTCTTGTCTCAGTTCTTGGGTATCTGTCCATTCCTCGGAGTTTCGAAGAAGATCGATACAGCTGCAGGCATGGGTTTGGCTGTGGCCTTCGTCATGCTCATTGCCACTGTCGTGACATATCCAATCTACTATTACGTTCTTGAGCCAAACGGACTCGCATTCATGCAGACCATTGTCTATATCCTCGTGATTGCAGCTCTTGTACAGATGGTTGAGATTATCCTGAAGAAGAGTGTTCCTTCGCTCTATGCAGCACTTGGCGTGTTCCTTCCTCTGATCACCACCAACTGTACCATCCTCGGTGTTGCCATCAACG
>JAEDEY010000026.1 GCA_016293065.1 Bacteroidales bacterium | reverse complement strand
GCGGACAGAGCCTGCGTGTCAATCCATATCATCCCGACAAGGTGCTGCAGATGAGTGAGATGGAGACGGCCCTACGCGATACCCAGACAGCATTCCTTGCCCTTGACCTCAAATCGACCGACCCTCATAAGTTCTGCGTTGACGATGGCTTCGACCTCGTCAAGGTGCCTGTAAGGAAAGCCGATGCCGACGGAACGCTGAAATACATCTGCTCGACCTTCGACCCTGAGGACCAGATCATCCGCGATGGCTATTACGAAGGGCGCAACCGCAAGATCATCTCCTTTGCAGGCGTATTGCAGAATGGAGTCTTCCCTCTCCCCGAACTCATGCAGAAGGTTCTGGCTTACGGCGAGAAAGAGATGCAACGTCCTGTAGAGATCGAGTTTGCCGTCAATCTTCACGACGACCGCACAGGCGAGTTCTATCTGTTGCAGATTCGTCCGATGGTCGATAACCGCATGATGCTCGACGAAAACCTTGCCGAAGTGCCCGACGAGGATTGCTTGCTCCGTTCACACAGTGCTATTGGACATGGCATCATCACCGACATCAGCGATATTGTCTATGTCAAGACGCTCGACAACGGCTATTCGCCAAGCTTCAATACTGTCATTGCAGAAGAATGCGACAAGATGAACCGCAAGTTCCTTGAGCGCGACGAGAAGTATCTGCTCATTGGTCCCGGACGCTGGGGAAGCAGCGACCCTTGGCTCGGCATACCTGTCAAGTGGCCTCATATCTCAGCCGCCCGAGTCATCGTTGAGGCTGGGCTCAAGAACTTCCAGGTCGATCCAAGCCAGGGAACCCACTTCTTCCAGAATCTCACGAGTCTCGGAGTCTGCTATTTCACCATCAATGCCTTCCGCAACGACGGTGTATATCGCGAAGACATCCTCAACTCGCTACCAGCAATCGAGGAGACCGAACACCTGCGTCATGTTCGCCTGCCTAAGCCAATGACCATCAAGGTCGATGGCTCACATCGCGAGGGCGTGATCCTGCAAGGCTGATCAGGACTACGACACTTTCACATGAATGGACTTAACAAGGCGGAGCCGGTATTTTACCGTTGCACCCGCCTTTGTTATTTGCAGGCTCTTCCCATCGCTCGATGTGGCAAACGAATAGGTATAGGCAGCATCTTCACAAAGATACCTGACGTTCTTGTCCTTGCTATCGACCTGCAACAGCACCTTGCCTCCTGCCTGTTCGAGTAAGGTGTTGATAGCCGTCACGTTGTCGCCATAGTAGCAGTTTCTCAATGCCGTTGCCTCTTCCTTGGTCGGTATGCGCCATCCTGTAAGCCCGAATTCAGAATAAGCCCGCGCGAAATCAGCTGCCTCGTCAGGAGCTGTCGATGCCTTCGACTTCACATCTGCCTCGTCAGCCAGCGACAGCAACAGCAGGTCGGCTTCGGTCGAAGTGGCATTGCCCACCAGAGCCACTACATGTCCTTGCCACAACGAACATGCTTCGGGTATTGCTGTGACAACGACCTCTTCTGCCGACTGCGTTCCATCGTCGTCGGGTTCTCCGCTCTCGTTGGCATCTGGGCCAAAACCAAAGTCGAGCACTACATCATCTGCCCAACCCTTTGACTCGAACGTGCCATTCAATACCAAGCCCGACGTGAATGTGCCGTTCAGGATATATGGCACACCAGCCCTGAGTGGAGTGTTATAGGTATAACCATAGGTCTGAGTTCCCTTGTCATCGGTAACATTGATAGATACCACCATCGCCGAAGAAGACAAAGGCAACAGATAGGTTCTGCCTGATGTCCACACCTCTCCGACCTTACTGCAAACAATCTCGGCAGGCTGAGGTGCTGCACATTCTCCTTCGAGAGAGATTTTGCTGAACACATTGGCAATGACTACCGACACCTCGGTAACCTCGTCGGGCAAGCCACTTAACGACACTTCAACTCCTGCCACCTGAAGCGACATCTGGATAGTCGCAGATGATGAACTGGAAAGCGCGACATCGGCTTGACCTATGGTGAGCGGCGAGACAGAATAGTTGCCAGGACAGGTAGAAATCTCTGCGTCTCGTTTCAGTTTCTGCGGCAAGTCATAGTCGTCAAAGCCTGCAACAGCCGTGATGTGATAGTTGCCGGCACTGAGCTTCAGGCTGACCGATTCTGATTCTCCATCAATGACTTGCCTGGCTTTGCACGACCCATCTGAGCCAAAAGCATAGATCGCAAGCGGATACACGATCGAATTACCTGTAGCACTACGGGTGATGACATTAAGCTTGGCATCACCGCCCGAAACGACATCTTCTACTGGCGCTGCCTGATAGCATCCAGTCAGACTCAAACTCGAAATCAAGGATACCACTGATGGTAACGACTTGAACGATTGATTAAAACTTAACATTATTAATAATAATATAATAGGTTGATAAAATAAGTGACCCATATATGGACACCGAATGATTGTGCTGCAAATATAGGTATTATTTTCATAACCCCCAAAAGCAAAAGAAAAATTCCACAATATTCATGAAAAAACATGAGAAATAGTCAAAAAACAGCAGAAAAAAGTGCATTTTTTCTCATGCAGACAAAAAAAGATAATTATTGGTCAAAATAGTATTTTTTTGTTTTTTATATTATGTATAACTTTGCGCCGTGGAAAATATATTGTGAATTAACAACTTATCAAAATGAAAAAAACTATCTTTCTATCTGCAATTTGCGCTATTTCATTGGTTGCATGCAAGCAAAAACCAGTAGAAGAACCTGCGACTCCTGCCGAGGCTCTTTGTTCACGTCTGTCTGCTATCAGCCAGAAGGGTTATATGTTCGGTCATCAGGACGATCCTTTCTATGGTATTACCTGGGAGTACGAGAAGGGACGTTCGGACACTAAGGAACTTGTGGGCGACTATCCTGCCGTCATGGGCTTCGAACTCGGAGGCATCGAATTGGGCGACCTGAAGAATCTCGACTCAGTGCCTTTCAACCTCATGCGCGAAGAAATCATCGCTCATCACCAGCGTGGTGGCATCATCACCATCTCTTGGCATCCTCGCAATCCGCTCAATGGCAAGACTTCGTGGATCGAAAGCGACATCAAGGAATATGAGCAGGCTCTTGCCGAAGGGAAAAGTGCCGACGAGCTCATCGACCCAAAGCACACCGTGGCTTCTATTATCGAAGGCGGCGAGATGCACGATAAGTTTGTGGGCTGGCTCGGCAACGTGACCGATTTCATTGGCTCGCTCAAGACCGCCGACGGAGAAATCATCCCTGTGATCTTCCGTCCTTGGCACGAGAATACTGGCAACTGGTTCTGGTGGGGCGAGGCAAACTGCTCGGCCGACGAATACAAGTCTCTGTGGAACATGACTCAGGATTATATGGAAGAGCGTCTTGGCGGTCAGCTTGTGTGGAGCTATTCTCCAGGTCCTCGTTCTTTGGAGCATTTCCTTGAGCGCTGGCCAGGCGACGACCGTGTGAAACTCATCGGCACCGATGCTTATCAATATGGCACCGACGAAGAATATATGGCTCAGCTCAAAGGCACTATGACCATGATGTACGACTATGCCAAAGATCGCAACATGCTCATAGCCGTTACCGAATGTGGCAAGCACAACTCTACCATCCCTGACTGGTGGACTCGCATCTTCAATGCTTCGGTCAAAGACCTCCCTATCTGCTATTGCCTGCCTTGGCGCAACTACTGCAAGGAGCATTTTGGCCCGTCAAAAGAGACTCCTACAGCCGAAGACTTCAAGAAGTTCTATGAGCTCCCAAACACATTGTTCCTCAACGACATCAAGGATATTAAATAATATAAATTATGACATTCGAAGAAAGAAAAGCCTTTGTTGAGGCACAGCACGAGGCATTTGTAACAAGAAAGAATAGCCCTATCGAGGGCAATGGCGTTTATACACGCTGGCAGAATCCTATCATAGAAGCAGAGTCTGCTCCATTGGAGTGGCGCTACGACTTCAACCCAGAGACCAACCCATACTTCATGGAGAGAATAGGAGTCAATGCCACTCTCAACTCTGGTGCAATCAAGTGGGGCGACAAGTATGTCGTGGTGGTACGTGTGGAAGGAGCCGACCGCAAGTCGTTCTTTGCCGTTGCCGAGTCGCCAAATGGTGTCGATAACTTCCGTTTCTGGGAACACCCTATCACAATGCCTGAGGCTCCTGAAGGAACATGTGCAGCTGGACTCGACGCACCTGCAACCAACGTCTATGATATGCGTCTCACCCAGCATGAAGATGGCTGGATCTATGGTCTGTTCTGCGTAGAGCGTCACGACGACAGCCGTCCTGGCGACCTCAGTGCCGCTACTGCCACTTGCGGCATTGCCCGTACCAAGGATCTCGTCAACTGGGAACGTCTGCCCGACCTCAAGAGCAAGTCTCAGCAGCGCAATGTAGTGCTCCATCCAGAATTTGTCGATGGCAAATATGCTCTCTATACTCGTCCGCAGGATGGATTCATCGACGCAGGCAGCGGCGGTGGCATCGGCTGGGCTCTCGTTGACGACATCACCAATGCCGTAGTGACCGACGAGAAGATCATCGACCAGCGTTACTATCACACTATCAAGGAAGTGAAGAATGGCGAAGGTCCTCATCCGTTCAAGACTCCTAAGGGCTGGCTTCACCTCGCTCATGGCGTGCGTGGCTGTGCCAGTGGTCTGCGCTATGTATTATATATGTATATGACAGCTCTCGATGAGCCTTGGCGCGAGATTGCCACTCCCGGCGGTGCTCTGATGGTTCCTCAGGGAGGCGAATATATCGGTGATGTGATGAACGTCCTGTTTACCAACGGCTGGATTGCAGAAGGCGGAACAGGTGCCGATATGCACTCGATGGACGACAAGGTGTTCATCTACTATGCAGCAAGCGACACACGTATGCATGTGGCCACTTCTACCATCGGACAACTCGTCGATTATTGCATGAATACGCCAAGCGACGGACTCACAACTGGCGCTTCAGTCAAGACTCGAAATGCTCTTATCGATAAAAATATTGCTTTTCTTAACCGATAAATAAAAAATAATTATTATATTTGCAGCGATTTTTAAAATCTAAGAACCTGCAAATATAATAATTAATACCATTACTATGGCAACATTAAAAGAAAAAATCGGCTATGCCCTGGGTGATGCAGCATCAGGAGGTATCACTTGGAAAATCATGTCAACAGCCTTTCCTCTGTTCTTCACCAATGTCTTCGGACTGTCGTTTGCTGACGCAGGACTTCTGATGCTCATCGCACGTATGTTCGACGTTGTCACCGACCCTCTCATGGGTTCGATTGCCGACCGCACACAGTCACGTTGGGGCACTTACCGTCCTTGGCTGATATGGGGCTCTATTCCTTTCGGCATCATCTTCGCATGTCTTCTCTTCACTCCCGACCTTGGACCTGCGGGCAAACGTGTATGGGCCTATTCATTCTATCTGCTCATGATGGCTGTCTATACCCTTGTCAACGTGCCTTACGGCTCATTGCTTGGTGTGATGACCGAAGACGACAATGAGAAGAACGAGTTCTCGTCTTACCGCATGGTAGGCGCCTATGCCATGGGATTTGTCACCCTGCTCTCTTTCCCTTATTTACAGAAGATAATCGGAGGCACCGAGTCTCATCAGTATGCCGTGCTTGGAGCTGGCTTTGGTATTGTTGCCGCTGTAATGACTCTCGTCTGCGGTCTGCTCACCAAGGAGCGCATCAAGCCTAAGCGTGCCGAGAAATTCTCGTTCACCCAGTATTCCAACCTCATCACCAACAAGCCATGGATCTACATGACCCTGGTAGCTATATGCACCAACTTCTTCAATGGTTTCCGCTATGCTGCCGCCGGCTATATGATCACTTATTGTCTTGGCGGTGATGTTACTGTCGGAGCGCTTATCATCAACTACACGGTGTTCATGGCTTTCGGCGAAGTGACTTGTATGATCTTCGGTGGCTTGTCTCCGGCATTTACTCGTTGGGCAGGTTCAAAGCGCAAGGCATTTGTCTATTCTTCTGCCATCTGCGCCTTCTCTTCAATAGCTTATTTCTTCATCCCTATGAATCCTGCATACATCTGGGTGATGGTTGTTATTTCGATCATCACTTCTATCGGTGCGGGACTCTATTCTCCTCTCATCTGGTCAATGTATGCCGATGTGTCTGATTATGCTACCGAGAAGTATGGCACTTCGTCAACAGGTCTTATCTTCTCGTCTGGAACCATGGCACAGAAGTTCGGTGGCGCCATCTCTGGCTCTCTCATTGCCTTGCTCCTCGGCATGGCTGGTCTCATCTCTTCGACCGACCCTGTCACTGGCGAGACTATCGTGACCATCACCGATGCCGAATCGGTCAAGACTATGGTATGGTCATTGTTCTCTCTCTTCCCAGCCATCGTTGCAGTCATCATGGGCTTGCTGGCATATATGTTCCCTCTGAAGAAATAACGCTTTCATCCATCTTCTTTTCCCCAATTAAGTAATTTAAGGTAATGACTAATACACCTATCAATATTATTAAAAACGAAATGAAGGATGTTGTCGAGAACAACATCCTATCATTTTGGCTAAACAACATGCAGGATGCCGAGCGCGGCGGCTTCTACGGCCAGATGCGAGGCGACGGCACACTCGTGAAAGATGCCAGCAAGGGCGGAATCCTCAATGCACGTATCCTATGGGCATTCTCGGCCGCCTACCGTGTCCTGCGTCGTCCTGAATATCTTGAGGCTGCGACTCGCGCCAAAGACTATATGCTCGCTCACTTCATCGACAAGGAGTATGGCGGAATCTACTGGGAACTGGATGCCGAGGGCAATCCTCTCGACACCAAGAAGCAGTTCTATGCTATTGGCTTTGCCATCTATGGATTGTCGGAATATGCGCGTGCCACCCACGACAAGGAGGCTCTCGACAAGTCGATCGAGCTCTTCCACTGCATCCAGCAACATTCGTTCGACCATGTCAATAATGGCTATATCGAGGCTTGCACACGCGAATGGGGCGAGATCTCAGATATGCGTCTTTCCGACTTAGACGCCAACTATCCTAAGTCACAGAACACACATCTTCACATAATCGAACCTTATACCAATCTCTATCGCGTGTTGCAGAGTGCCGCTACTTGCGACAAGTGCAGGGATGAATACAAGGAAGTGACCATAGAAGTCGAAAAGGCTTTGCGCAACCTCATCGACATCTTCACCGACAAGATTCTCAATCCCGAAACACATCATCTCGACCTCTTCTTCGACATGGACTGGAAGCGCGGTGCCGGCTGGCTGGAAAGCTATGGTCACGACATCGAGTGCTCTTGGCTGATGCACGAGGCTGCTTTGGTCTTGGGCGACAAGGAGGTGTTGGCAAAGGTCGAGCCTATTGTCAAACTGGTTGCCAAGGCAAGTGAGAAGGGTCTGAATGCCGATGGCTCTATGACTCACGAGGCAAATCTCGACACAGGCCACATCGACGACGACCGCCACTGGTGGGTCCAGGCCGAGGCTGTGGTCGGATTCCTCAACATCTACCAGTATTTCGGCGACACCGACGCACTCGACAAGGGTGTAAAATGCTGGCAGTATATCAAGGACAACCTCATCGACAATGAAGGCGGCGAGTGGTTCTGGAGTCGCGACAGTAAGCGCAACATCAACCGCAAGGACGATAAGGCAGGATTCTGGAAGTGTCCATACCATAACAGCCGTATGTGCCTCGAGATTATCGAACGAGAATTCTAATCTTTCTTAATTGTCAGTAATCATGAAACCTTACAAATTTGTGCCTTTCCTCAAGAGCACTATCTGGGGAGGCGATCAGATTGCGCCATTCAAGTGCATCCATACCGACGATACCAATATCGGGGAATCGTGGGAAATAAGCGGAGTAAAAGGTCATGAGAGCATCACTGCCGACCGTGGTCTTGTCAACGATGCCGACCTCGGCATGACTCTCCCAGATCTTATCGACAAGTACAAGGGTCTTCTCGTTGGCGACAAGGTCTATGAACGCTTTGGCAACAACTTCCCTCTGCTTGTCAAGTTCATCGACTCGCGTCAGGACCTCAGCATTCAGGTTCACCCCGACGACAATCTTGCCAAGAAACGCCACGACTGTAACGGAAAGACCGAGATGTGGTATATCATCAAAAGCGACTCAGGGGCAAAGATTTATTCTGGCATGAAGAAGGCCATCACTCCTGCCGAGTACGAGGCTCTCTTGTCGCATGAGGTGGAAGGAGTCAACCCTATGGCCGACATCATTGCCACTCATGAGTCACACCAGGGCGACCTCTTCTTCCTCCCTGCCGGACGAATGCACGCTATCGGAGCTGGCAACTTCCTTGCCGAAATACAGCAGACCTGCGACATCACCTATCGCGTCTATGACTTCGGCCGCCGTGATGCCAATGGCAATACCCGCGAGCTTCACACTGAATTAGCCAAAGATGCCATCGATTTTAAGGTCTATCCCGAGTATCGCTCGTCTTACGACAGCACTCTGCCTGTGGCTCCACTCGTCGAATGTCCTTATTTCTCGGTCAATCGTGTTGTGGTGCAACATGCTCAGCAGGTCGATCTCAACAGCGATTCGTTTGTCATCGCGGTTTGTCTGCATGGCAATGCCAACATCAATGGCGTGAAGGTGCATCAGGGCGAGACTCTGCTTGTTCCTGCTTCCGAGAACGTGCTCAACATCTTCGGCAATGCCACATTCCTCACGGCAACAATCAAAAGCTAACACAATAATACTAACAAACAAAATCTATCTTTTATGAAGAAGAGTATATTATTGCTTTCGACATTATTATCAGCCAGCACTGCCATGGCTGAAAAAGTTGAATTGCGCACTCCCAACAACAGTCTCGTACTCGATCTCAACAAGGGCGCCGAGCCTCAGTTTGTTTATTACGGGCCTGCCCTCAAGTCTCAGGACATCGCACAGTTGCCATTGCTCTCTGGTGGTCGTGCCGAGCTCTATCCTGCCTATGGCGCGACTCATACTACGTCCGAGACCTGTCTTGCCATGCGTCATGCCGATGGCAATATGTCAACACAGCTGCTCATCTCCGACTATAAGATTGCGTCGGTCAAGGACAAGGCTCCTAATGGCGCTGAGCGTTCGGGCGAGTTGCTCACCATCACTCTCACCGACCCTCTCTATCCTACCACAGTGCGTCTTTACTATCAGAGCTACGATGATGTAGATATGATCGAATACTGGAGCGACATCACCAATGGCGAGAAGAAAACCGTCACACTCACGCAGTTCTATAACCCACTCCTGCCTGTGCGCCGAGGCAACGTTTGGTGCTCTCATTTCCATGGCACATGGGCTGCTGAGGCACATCTCTACGACGAGCCTTTGACCAACGGAACCATCGTGCTCAAGGAGAAAGACGGAATCCGCAATGCTTTCATCAGCCGCAACGAGGTCATGCTCTCGCTCGACGGAAAGGCTCAGGAGAACGAAGGTGCAGTGATCGGTGCTTCGTTGCTCTATAGCGGTCCTTATCGCGTCACCATCGACACCGACGATACTGACTATCACTATTATTTCGCTGGCATCAATCCCGACAACTCTGAATATCACCTCAAGAAGGGCGAGACTTTCACCACTCCTCACTCTGCTATCACCTATTCCACCAAGGGTACCAACGGCGTGAGCCAGGCTTTCCACCGCTGGGCTCGTCGCTATCAGCTTCGCCATGGCAACCAGGAGCGCATGATCCTGCTCAACTCTTGGGAAGGCGTTTATTTCGACATCAATGCTCCAGGAATGGACCAGATGATGAAGGATATTGCATCGATGGGTGGCGAACTCTTCGTGATGGACGATGGTTGGTTTGGCGACAAGTATCCCCGCAATGTCGATAACTCTTCGCTTGGTGACTGGGCTGTCGATACCCGCAAGCTCCCTGATGGCATCAATGGTCTGTTGCGCGATGCCAAGAAGAACGGCGTGAAGTTCGGCATCTGGATCGAGCCTGAGATGTCAAACACAGTCTCTGAACTCTACGAGGCTCATCCCGATTGGATCATCAAGGCTCCAGGCCGTGAGCCTGTCTTGGGTCGTGGCGGCACACAGGTGGTGCTCGATATGGCCAACCCAAAGGTTCAGGACTTTGTGTTCAACCTTGTCGATACCCTCCTCACCAACTACCCTGAGATTGCCTATATCAAGTGGGATGCCAATGCTCCTGTGATGAACCACGGCTCACAGTATCTGCCAATGCAAGACCAGTCTCACCTCTATATCAAATATCACGAGGGTCTGATCAAGACTTGCCAGCGAATCCGCGAGAAGTATCCTGATGTTGTCATTCAGGATTGTGCTTCGGGTGGCGGACGTGTCAACTACGGCTTGCTCCCTTATTTCGACGAGTTCTGGGTGAGCGACAATACCGATGCTCTGCAGCGTGTGCGTATGCAGTGGGGAACGTCTTATTTCTACCCTGCCATCGCCATGGCAAGCCACATCTCGGCAGCTCCTAACCACCAGACGTTCCGCACCATACCGCTCAAGTTCCGCATCGATGTTGCCATGAGCGGACGTCTCGGAATGGAGATCCAGCCAAAGAACATGACCGACGAAGAGAAGGATCTCTGCCGCAAGGCTATTGCCGACTACAAGAAGATTCGTCCTATCGTGCAGTTTGGCGACCTCTATCGTCTCCTCTCGCCTTACGCTGGTCAAGACCTCGCTTCGGTGATGTATGTGGGTGAAGACAAGAAGCAGGCGGTGTTCTACTGGTGGAAGCTCGAGACTTTCATGAACCAGCACTTCCCTCGCGTGAAGATGGCAGGACTTGACCCTAACAAGACATACACCATCCATGAGCTCAATCGCATTGACACCCGTCCTCTCGACTTCGAGGGCAAGAGCTTCAGCGGTGCCTATCTCATGAACGTCGGACTCGAGATTCCGAAGAGTCACATTGTCGAATATCACAAGCAGAACGATTGGAGCTCTCGCGTCCTGTATCTCTCTGCTGAATAATATTTATGGTTCAAGCAATCTTCTCTACCAATTGCTTGAACCATATTTTTTTCTAGGGCTTGGATATTCATTATTTTCTATTCCAGCGATTTGCGAGATAGCGGGAAGGTGAAGTAGGTGTTGGGGAAAGGCTCGTTGTCGAGAGTGAAGTGCCACCATTCGCAGTCGTATGGCTTGAATCCGTGATCCATCATCGCCTTCTGGAGTATCATGCGATTGTCATAATGTTCCTGCGAGATAGGCTTGTAAGCTCCTATGGTCTGTCCTGGCTGCACGTCAGGATGTGAGGCAACGCCGAAGTAGTCGTAGGTGCAACCCATATCCACCTCTTTCTCTGTTGCCATGTCGAAGAGCGTTAGGTCGATGGTGCTGCCACGAGTGTGACCTGACTTTTCGGCAATATATTCCTGTGGGACGAGCACAGCCTTGTTGAGTTCGGGATAGAAATACTGCTTCATGAGCGTGTCATTGGCATCCACTGCCCATTGCATGAAGTAGTCAACAGCTTTCTGCGGACGATAGCCGTCGAAGATTTTCAGACGGTAGCCCTGCTTGATGAGGTCGTCGCTCACCTTCTTGAGCGAATCAGCTGCCTGTCGGGTGAGCATGGCTATTGGCTCATCATATCCGGGGATGCGACGGCCGATGAAGTTATAGGTGCTGTAGTAGCGGATCTCGAGAATCACATCAGGTACGACATCCGTAAGGACGACAAACTGTGAGGCGTCAGCTTCAGGAGCAATGACTATCGAATCGTCATTGCTGGAGCATCCCACAATGCAAGAAGCGAAAATACAGCAGAGCAATGCTCCTGCAAAAAATTGAATCTTCATAGGTTTGGATTTTACTTTTGTCAAAAAAACTCCTGCAAATATAGGAAATAATCCAAAACTGCGAACAGATAATGTGAATTTTGCCATAAAAAAACGTGTCTCTGGGCAATTTGTCTGTTGCGATCGTATTTTTTTAACAAAGTTCATGATGAAATAGTGGAAGTATTGCAGATTCAGGGTACTACAGACATGTCAATATCTTTTTTGCATTTCAAAAATCTGAGTGTTGTCATAAAGCATGATGCATCACAAAATAAAGAGAAACATCCTGATAGATTCTTCTCCATAACCATGTCATTAATTTAGGTTATTTACAAATTATTGACGTATCTTCATTGAGGAATGATGCTTTGTACTCATTCGTATCTACAATGATGCGCTGAAGCACTATGCCAGGGCTGTTGGTGCTGATATTTAGCTGCAACATGTTCTTTGCGACTTGTTTGCATGACAGACGGGCATCCTTTTCAATGACGCGGGCTGCCCCTGCAGGATACATCAGGTCATAGCAATGTGCCCAGTTCATATCCTTGTTAAGATTGATAGTCATGCCTTTGCATCCTTCGAATGCAACAGAAACATTGTGCCCACCAGGAACGAATGGCATGACTGTCGAGAATACAAGGTGTATGTTAAGGCTGTCTGGACACTCTGTCATTTGCATTCTGTAGGTCAATGATGCTTTTTGAGGAATGACGTTCGATGGCATGAGAGCCAAAGCTGAAGCGGTGCGTCCGAGGTCGGGAATGACTGTCCAGCTCATACCTTCATCGGTTTCTGCCCTGAAGTAATGACTCGCATCCATCACAACTCTGCCTCGATCGGCTTTATAGACAAAACCATCGGTCTTTCGCATTACCTCGTCGAGTCTTTTCACCTCGGGCATCATGTTGAATTGTGGTGCATGCCATGTGTTGTAGCCAATGTGCACCTCGGTCATGATGTTGTCCCATTTGCCACCCGACATTACCTTGTTGTAGTGATAAGTGAGGAGTGAGTCTCGTTTGAAGCAATCTTCTGCGTGGTCTGCCCATCTGTTGGCTTCAATGTCTCCGATGCTGTAAAGATAGTGATTCTTTGCCACGGAATAGTACATATCATGAAGATTGGCCAAAGCTTGGACTGGATAAAGAATGATTTGGTTGTATGAAGCCTGACTACCTTCACCAATCTTTTCCTTCAGTCGGAGAGCTTCTGCTTCAAGTGCAAGAAATTCGTTCCTTACCATTGTCCATTCACCTCGTTCAAGACTGTAGGTATTTTGGTCAAGCATCTCTGCAGTCACCCTTGCTGCATATTTGTTGTAGGCACTGAGAATATGTGCGGCTTCTTTGGCATTGTCGCCAGCAAACCATCGGCAGAAACTTTCGGAATAATCCATAAGATTGCTGGCATTGAAGCGGTCGGGATTCCATGCCATGTCCATAAAGAACTGTGTCACAAACTCTGCAGGCTTGATGTCTCCTACATTAGTTATCCATATACGGTCGATTCCACCTTGATAAGCGAGATTCATCTGTTGCCAGATGTGCTGAATCTGCATCTGCTGTAGCCATTTCATTGCTCGTGGCGCACCATAGTAGCCGAAATGATAATACATGCCGAATCCTCCTTTGCGATTGCGGGTTTCAGGAGTCGGAATCTTGCGCACATCACCCCAGTTGTCGTCACAGAGCATAATGGTTACATCTTCGGGTACTTGTAATCCCTCTTCATAATAGTCGAGCATCTCGCTATAAAGAGTCCATACTTGAGGCGTTTTGCTTGCAGGTTTCTTTGTCACTTGCTCAATGATTTGACGCTGGTCGCTTACGATTTTTTTCAATAGTCGCATATTGGCTTCCCGACCGCCAGCATCTGCCATAGGACGGTCTTCTTCTCCACGCAGACCCATCGTGATCATGCTTTCGTAGAGCTTGGTATTCTCTATGCCTTCGCGGAAGAACTGCTTCAATCCTTCTTCGTTGGTCATATAGTTCCACTCGCCATTGCCATAGTTCTGCTTTGTGCGCACCCATTCCTGCTGAGAGCGTTGCATCGGCTCGTGATGCGAAGTACCAATTACGACACCCATAGCATCGGCGAGACGAGGGTTATTAGGGTCATCCCAGTTGAAGCAGTTACCCTCATATTCGCCGTTTTCATTGTATAAGATTGATTCCAAAGGTCGGTATTCCTTGAACGTGCCCCACATTCCAGGCCAAAGCAGATTGGCTTTCATGCGGAGCAAGAGTTCATAGACATGCGAATACATCTGAGAGTTCATGCCACCGAACTTCTTTCGAGCCCATCCCTGCAGGCATGGATTTTCGTCGTTAATGAAGATACCTCGGTATTTCACCTTCGGCTCGCCATCTGTAAAGACACCGTTTTCGGCAAATATGGAGTCGTGGTGTGCAATCGGAATATCTGCCCACCAATACCAAGGCGAGACACCAATCTGGCGGCTCAGCTCGTATATTCCATAAATCGTGCCTCGTTTGTCCGACCCGAGAATCACCAGCTTGCCGTTGTCAACGAAGATTAGATACTGCTCCCATTTGCCTTTGAGCTGTTTGCTCTCGTTGGAGTATCGTTTGGCAATGGCACTTTTGCCTACGGTTGCAACAACGATTGGGGCATTACTGCTGCCCGTGACTGCTTTGAAGTCGTTGCGCAGATTTGCCACAGCCATCTTCACGCCCTCCCAGTCGGATGGATCACAGACAATGGTGTCGGCAGAAGGCGAGAGACATACAGAACGATTGAGTGTCGTCGTGAAGGAGATAAAGGAGTCGGCAGCACGAAGCACATTAGCCGAGAGCATGATGCCCAGAAAGGTCGAAACGAAGATGCGCCAATTCATGTAGGTGTCGTTTGATTTAAGTAAAGACGCCCTTTTCAAACAAAGAGCGTCTTCTCGATACACAATAATATTTATTATCCAAACAAACTAATTAGTTACTATAACCAGGATTCTGGGTTAATTCACCATCCTTATTAGCCTGAATAGCAGAAATAGGGATTGGGAACAGATCATAATGACTATCGTAAGCCTTCTTGTCGGCACTATGAGCAGCATCGAAGTATGGGTTATACTTAGTAATGCGCTCGAAGATCTTGCCAGTGCGTGCAAGAGTCAGACGGCGCTTCTCTTCGCATACCAGCTCGCGGAGACGCTCATCGAGGATATAGTCGATTGTCATCTGGTCGGCAGTACATGGTTTTGCCTTGGCACGCTCATGGAGCACATTGATGTCGGCTGCAGCCTCGCTCTTCTTGCCCATGTTGACATAAGCCTCGGCGCGAAGCAGATAAGCCTCGGCAAGACGGAAGAAATACTGATCAGTAAATGTCTTGCCACCAGTACCTGCCAATTGATAGATCGAGGCATTGCCATACTGGGCTGCTGGATGATGGAATGGAGTTGTCATCTTGGTCGAATAGCCGCACATGAATCGGTTAGGCAACTGAGTAGTGGCATTGACACCACCGCCAAAACCTGTTTCCATGCTGTAGCCTTCAGGAAGGACAGTATTCTCAAGGTCGAAATAGCCGTCTGGCATTGCGGCAGCAAGGGCAGGATCAGAAGACAGAACCTCAGGACGATGTACCTTGAACTTACGAGGCCAGTTGTATTCAGAATTGCGCATGTCGTTGAAGTCATCTGCCCATATTCCGCGATAGAGATGTTCGACTGCATAGTGAGTGCCGATGCCTCGTCCACCAGTCATGTCTCCGATTGGCCAGTTGAAGAGCTGGAGGTTGGTGCCATCGGGCTTGATGATCTTGAATTTGTCAACCTGTGGAGCAAAGAAACGCTCGCCCCAGAAACTGCCTGGATTCCAGAAGAAGTGGCTTGTGTTGTTGCCACCGCCTTCGACATTAGTTTCAAACTGGATAACCCAAATTGCCTCCTTGTTGCCAGAAGCACGGTTCTGGTTGTTTGGACGGAAGAGGTCATAGAAGACATCGCCATCCTCGTCTTTCTGCGAGCCATAACGCTCAGTCATGAGAGCAAGATTTGGATTGTTGATGACCGAAGAAGCAGCCGAAGCAGCTTTGTCGTTGGCACCTGTTGCAAGATAAAGCTCAGAGAGAAGCATAAATGCTGCTGGCTTGCTGATCTCACCATCTTTCACTGCATTGATCTCAGGAAGATTGGCACTTGCAAACTCAAGATCCTCGACAGCCTGGGCAAGAACAGTGCTCTTTGCCTCACGAGTATAGTCGGTCTTTGGAGTTGTCACTTCATCAAGCTGGAGAGGCACATCTCCATATAAATATACCAATGTGCGGTAGCCAAGGGCACGGAAGAAACGCGCCTTTGCCTCATAAACGCTCTTCTCAGCATCGCTCAGGGCAGTAGAATTAGGCAAACGACTGATGATGGTATTGGCCTGGGCAATGAGCAGATAATTCTTGTCCCAATAGAACTTGGCTATGCTGCCTGAAGGAGAAAGGTCTGACACGACATTTGAAATCAGAGGATCGGCAGTGATCCACATGTCGGCAAACTTCGAAAGATCGGTTGTGCGGTCGTAAGTAGTGTAATACTGCTCGCGAGTGAGGTAATACAGTTCGTTGGTAGCAGCTGTAAAGTCGGCCGCAGTATTGTATGAGTTGGATGCCGAATTGAAGTCGAGAGCCTTTTCCTCAAGGAAATCGTCTTCGTTGCAGCCAACCATCATGGCAGAAGCCAGTAATGTATATAATAATATCTTTTTCATAATTGTTTAGAGATTGATGTTGATACCGATAGTGACGCTCTTCATTACAGGACGGTGGTCGTAGCAGCTACCAGTAACGCGGCTCTGACCATTGATGTCGCTATATGTCATGTCTGGTTCTGGATCCCAGCCGTGCCACTTGGTGAATGTGGCAAGGTTCTTGGCGCTCACATAGAGGTTGACATTCTCGATTCCTATCTTGCTCATCCATTTCTTTGGAAGGTCGTAAGCAAGAGTGATGTCCTGCAGACGGAGGAACGAACGGTTCTCGTAGCGATAAGGATTGATGGCAGGGTTGGCATTATACATTGCATAGATACCATCAGGGTTGCTTGGAGTCCAGAAGTTCTCAACCTGCTCGGTCAAGCGGTTATGACGGAGAGTGTTGTCGTTGACAAGCTCTGCAAAAGAGTTCTTTCCCATATAGCTCTTGTCTCCACCCAATACTGAGTTGAGGAAGAAACTCAAAGAAATGCCTTTGTATTTGAATGTGTTGAGCAAGCCCATGCGCACACCAGGATCGGTGCGTCCGATGATGCTGCGGTCGTCTTCGTCAATCTTTCCATCGTTGTTGATATCCTTGATGCGGTAGTTTCCAGGGTTGTAACCTTCAGGAATATCATCACCGATCTGATAGATGCCATCGACAGTATAGTCATAGATGGCTGAGAGTGACTCGCCAATGAAGAGAGATGAAGATGTGAGGTCGTCTTCCTTGCCATCACCGTCATTGTCAAGACCTGCAAGTTTCTTGATTTCGTTGCGGTTGAGCGAGAGGTTGAACGAAGATGTCCATTCGAAGTCGCCATTCTTGATGTTGGTCGAGTTGAGAGTTACCTCAAAGCCATGGTTGTCAATCTCTCCTACATTCGACATGATAGATGTGAAACCTGTGATTGATGGGATAGACACAGCATAGAGCAAGTCCTTGGTTGTTGTCTTATAGTACTCGATGTTACCGCTCAGACGGTTATTGAGCACGGCAAAGTCGATACCGAAGTTCAGACCACCAGTCTTCTCCCACTTGAGGTTTGAGTTCTCCATCGACACGAGTTCCTGACGCATAACGCCTGAAGAAGCGCCATCACCGAAGATATAGCCTATGCTTGAGTTGACGCGAGCCAATGATGAGTAACGGCTTGTCTGGTTACCGCTTACACCATAGCCTGCACGCAGTTTCAAGTAGTCGAGGCTTGGCACCTTGAACCACTCTTCGTTGGTAAGTACCCAGCCAAGGGCAACTGAAGGGAAGACTGCCGACTTGTTGTTGGCAGAGAAGCCCGAATAACCATCACGGCGCACGGTTGCAGTCACAAGATAGCGTCCGTCGTATGAATAGTTGACACGATACATCTGATAGAGCAAAGTCTCAAGCCATGCATCGGAACTTGTATTCTGAGTTGAAGCAAGTTCGAGAGAGTTGTAGCCGAGAGTCATGCGAGGGAAGAGCTTGGCATCGGCTCCTGTGTACATATACTTGCGACGTGATGCACCATATACAACAGTTGCGCCTACGTTGTGCTTTCCGAAGTCGTTGCTATAGTTGACAATATTATCGAAAGTATAGTCATAGTATGTGCCATGATGCTTATAGGCAGAGCCATTACTGTTTTCTGCAAATTCGCTTGCATAGTTATGCTCGCTGATACGGTAGTTGTTACCGAAGTTTGCACGATAGGTAAGACCCTTCAAAGGTAACTGGACTTCAGCATAAAGGTTAGCGAAGAAAGAGTTAGTGCGGTCATAGTCGTCAACGAGAGAACCATGATATGGATTCTCGCGTGCATCGTGCGCAGGATAATGAATCATCTCGCCATTCTCGTCGTAAGGTTTTGTGAGTGGACTGCATTCGATGAGGAAAGGAAGATATGTCTCCTGTCCGTCGCGGTTTTCGAATGAACCAAAAGCCTGAATACCAGCCTTCAACCATTTGATAGGCTGAATATCGAGGTTGACGCGGATAGAATTACGCTTGTAGTCATCGTTGAGAAGATAGTTCTTCTGAGTGGTGTTGCCTACCGAAATGAGATATGACATATTGTCGCTTCCACCAGAGATGTTGAGCTTGTTCTCTTGTATCTGTCCATCGCGTGTGAAGTCATCCCACCAATCATAATCTCCATCAATGATGTTGCCTTGTTCGTCGGTCATCCATGCGTCTGGCAAACGCTGCGAGATCTTGAACTCAGGGTTGGCCTGCGTGTAGCCAGAAGACTCGGTCTTAGAATAAAGCCAAAGGCACTCAGTATCGAAGTTGAGCATTTCCTCTCGGTTCATTGTGCGGAGTTTCTTGGTAGGAGTCTGCTGGCTGTAGCTGCTTGAGAACGATACCTTAGCTTTGCCTTTTGCTCCCTTTTTTGTTGTAATGAGCAATACACCATTGGCTGCCTGTGCACCATATACTGCTGTGGCAGAAGCATCCTTGAGAACGTCGATGCTCTGAATGTCGGCAGGGTTGAGACTCGATATGCCTCCTGTGTAGATAATACCATCAAGGACAATCAACACACTTGAGTTGCCGGAGATAGTTGTATTACCGCGAATAGAGATCTGTGGGTCGCTTCCTGCAGAACTTGCCTGACCTACATTCAAGCCTGGGACGCTACCCTGGAGAGACTGGAGGAGGTTAGTGTTGGTCGATTTCTCAAAAGCCTTGATGTTGGCACTTACTACAGCTCCAGTAAGGTCGCTCTTTTTCATTGTGCCATAACCTACAACAACTACATCATCGAGCAATTTGCTGTCTTCTTCAAGAACCACTTTGAGCTCGCTGCTGTTGCATGCTACTTCCTTTGAAGAGTAGCCAACAAAAGACACTACAATAGTAGCATTCTTCTTCACAGAAAGACTGAACTTTCCGTCAACATCGGTTACTGTGCCATTAAGAGATCCTTTCTCTACAACAGTGGCGCCAATGATAGGCTCATTGTCGGTAGCCGAAATCACAACTCCTCGCTGAATATTCTGAGCCAGCGAGTTTACTATACATGCCATCAGCATAAATAGTAGCAAAAAACGATTTCTCATTGATAGATAATGTTTGAATTAGTAATGTATTTAAATAATGTATCAATCGATTTGTGACTACCTCTGGACTTATCGACCAGAAGACATGCGTGGTCATCAAAATTCCGACGGTGCAAAGTTATTGCTATTTGTTGAGAACAAAAAATATTTTAGAAACATGAATGTTGTTAAATGATACAAGTTGAAAAACGGCACATTCTCAATGTATCATAGTGTTTCAAATATGATACATTTTCACATTTTTTACTATATATTTATTGTTTATTCACAGAAAAACCTATATTTTTGCAATATGATTGATACATTATTTAAATAATCCTTAATCTTGATTACTTTGTCATGTCCAACAGACTCTTTTTCCTCATTGTCTTGTTTCAGATGCTGATACATGCCGTATCAGCACAGTCGTACCGTTTATTTACCACTGAAGACGGATTGCCAAGCACATCAATCTCATATCTTTTTCAGGATAGTCACGGTTTCTTCTGGATTGCAACCGAGAATGGGCTCGTCAGGTATGACGGAGCTCGTTTCAAGACCTATGTTCATCGGGACAATGACCACACGTCATTGGCTCATGATTTCGTTACTTCTCTGGATCAGGACTCCGACGGTCATTTATTTGTTTCGACTTACATGGGTGTGCAAGTGTATGACTACAACACTGACACATTCTCTCCGAACGTCGTTTGGGAGGATGGTAGTCAGTTCAAGGATAATGCCAACTATGTGTTCTGCTCTTCTAAAGGAAAGGTCTATTCCGTTGGTTATTCAATCAATTCTTTGAACTATGATGGAAAGATTCTTAAGGCTAAGAAATTGAATATGCCTCTGAATTTCAAAAACTACAATAAGATGCAGGAAGACAAAGATGGAAGACTATGGATATCTCACAGTGGTTCGAATACTCTGTTTTGTCTCGACAATGATTTAGTTGTTGCCGATTATGAGCTCGTTGTATCTTCTGGCAATACCAGTATTTCAGATTTTTCTGTTTCTTCCGATGGAGCAGTGTTTGTGCTGACATCCGATAATGGACTTTGGGAACTTGACCAGATATCAAAGAGTTTTTTCCCGATAGATATAACATTCCCTACACATAACAATATTCGGATCATGTCGCGAAATGAATATCTTTATATGTCGGGCGATTGTGGGTTTGCTGCAGTTTTTGACAGAAAGAAGAAAGCCCTCAATTCATCTGTTTCTGAAATTCTCAAAACGCTGTTTCCTGATGGTAACGTGAATCAGTTCATTTCTGATCGAGAGGGAAATCATTGGTTAAGCATAACCCAAAAAGGAGTCTTGATGCTTCGAGCCGATCTATCGCCTTTCAATATCATAGGGCACCAATACGTCAATTCAGATAATATCGGACATAGCCCCGTGAGATCCATTTATCAAGATGCCAAGGGCAAAATGTGGATTAGCACAGATGGAGATGGTGTATATATCTTGAATCAAGACCTTAAGGTGGAGACTCATCTAAAGGAACCTTCGAGTGCGACGTGTTTTCATGAAGATAATTATGGCAATCTATGGATAGGAGACACCAATCAGGGCGTGGCATGTTACAACCAAGTTAAAGCCTCAATGAGTTTTGATGTTATGAAGTCAGATAAGGGAAAAGTCTTGCACGCTTTCGACATAGAGTCTGACAATTTCGGAAAATTGTGGGTAGCGACTATGGGAAATGGACTATTCTACTATGACAATAATACTGGAAAAGCAAGATGTATAAATGACGTCAATCCTTATATACACAAATGGTTGACATCAATATATGTTGCCTCAGACGGAAATCTGTGGGCTGGTTCTTACGATGGACTAGAGCATGTTGACGTTCATAACCCCGACTTTAAGAATAGAAGACTCCTGAAGCGAACCATTGTCTATGACATCAAAGCCGACGAAGACGAGACGCTATGGATCGCGACAAGTTCAGGTTTGTTCAGAATGAATCAGAATGGTGACACATTGTCAAGATATACGACTACCGAAGGATTGCCAAGCCAGTCGATTGCGTCTATCCAAATCGATGAATCCGGCGTGATATGGGTGACAAGCAATATGGGGCTTTCGAGAGTCAACCCCTCTTCTGGCTTGATAGTGAACTTTTTCTCTGACGATGGCTTGCAAGGGAATGAGTTCTGCAAGAAGTCTTCCTATGCTGACAGGATGGGCAGGCTCTGGTTTGGAGGAAACAATGGTGTCACATATTTCTCGCCAAATGATGTCTTGACGGGAAATAAGCCATGGCATGTGCGTCTGGTGGCTATGACACTCAATGGAGAGGATGTCACCACTGCTACAATGTCGGGTAAAAAGGCTGTTACCGATGTCCCGATTTTTCAGACCGATGAAATCAATCTTGACTTCGACGACAATACCTTCTCGTTGTTTTTCGGCACAGAAGAACTCAACTGTCCAGAAAAGATGCAGTTTGAGTACTCGTTAGATAATCAGCCGTGGCAGAAACTGCCAATTGGTGTGCATTCGGTCTCTTTCTCAAACCTTGCTTCAGGCCATTATCGTTTTGCTGTAAGGGCTGTCAACAGCCAACGAGGAACGACAGAGCGTGTCTTGAATATTATCATACGTCCAGTTTGGTACAAGACAACATGGGCATTAAGTGCCTTAATTCTCATAGTTATTGCTTTCATTGTGCTTTTGATTATTATAATTCTTGCACACTATCGCAACAAGAATGATAGGTTACTTGCAGAAAAACAAGAGGCAATGCACGATGCACAGACACGCTTCTTCATCAACCTGACTCATGAGATTCGTACCCCTCTGATGCTCATTATTGATCCGGTGAGGAATCTCTTGTCTTCCGACAACGAGCCTTCTCGTCAGAATTCCTATCTTACTATCATCCGCAATGCCAACAGAATATTGCGCTTGATGGAACAGATGATTGCATTGCGAAAAGCTGATAAGGGTGTGCTATACTTGCAGTTTTCGGAGTGTAATCTCATTGACCTGCTGGGTAATGTCTATGCCGACTTCATCGAACAGGCTCGTCTGAAGCAGATTGATTTTGTCTATGACCATGGCGATATTGAGCACCTGCCAATATGGGTTGATAGTGACTATTTCGACAAAATAGTGATTAATCTGGTGTCGAATGCCATAAAATATACCCAGACGGGAGGTAAGGTAACTATGAGGGTTTGCTTGCTCGATGCTCAATGGGTACAGATTGATGTGATTGACAACGGCCCAGGTATAGATGAGAGCGAGCAGACGCATATTTTTGAGCGATTCTATCGAAGCAGGTCGGCACAGGATACTAATGTACAGGGCTCTGGCATAGGTCTCGATCTGACTCGCACGTTAGTGAATATGCACCACGGACGCATAGAACTCTTGTCAAGTACGAAAGAGCCTACTGGTTCGACTTTCTCGGTTATTCTTCCTCTTGGCAACGATCATCTCAACGAGATGGAGAAAAGTAAGCATCAAAAGACGGAAAGCCGAAAAGAGTTTTCTTCATCACTTTCGATCGATGAACATGTGTCTTCCAAGACAAAATATCGAATTCTTGTAGCCGATGATGAACCAGAGATGCTGTCCTACATAAAAAGAGAGCTCTCGTCGGATTTCCATGTACAAGGCTGTACTAATGGAGAGGAGGCATTGGTTCTGCTTCAGCGCGAGAAGTTCCATCTCGTCATATCTGATGTAATGATGCCAAAACTAG
>JAEDEY010000124.1 GCA_016293065.1 Bacteroidales bacterium | reverse complement strand
ATTATTCCGTATTTTACGATTCCTCTGCTTCCATTCAGCCATATTCCATTCTTCTCTGCCAACTTCGCAGCACAGATAGCCAGCACGTTCCTCGTGGCTCTCCAATACAACATACCAGCAAGGAACTGACTGTCAGCAAAAGATGTTTTTTTGAGCAATTATAAGTGAAAAAGCCTATAAATGTAATCTTTTTTGAAACAAAAAGCAAATAATTAATTTATTATTGCTATATTTGCTCCACATTACCGTTATTTATTATTGATATCTTGGAAATATGCGACAATCTCTTTTGTTTTCTACGGCAGCCTTAATGCTGCTTTCGGTCAATGCTAATGCTCAGGTCAATAAGTCCATTTCTATTGACACGTCCAAGCCAAGTGGCTTTGTGGATCCGATGCTTTATGGGCAGTTGTTCGAACATATCTATTTCTCTGCCAACAATGGCGTGTGGCAGGAACTGATTTTTGAGCGATCATTCGAACCTGAGCATCATCCAGGTATTCCTCCTCGTGATGGATATTTTGATGGCTGGTTTGTCGATGACGATGAGGTGCTTCATTCGCCTACTCGCTATGAACAGCCGTTGAAGATTACCACAGTCGATAGTGATGATTATGACATAACGATGGATGTCAACTGGCGTTCGTATCGTCTGGCTCGCCGTGCTTGGAGTGGAGGTCTGATGGACATCCGTTTTGAGTTCAAGGATAGGATGAATGGCGAGCCATATTTCTTGCGCATTCACAATCCTTATTATGAGGTGCGTCAGTTGTCGGTTGCACAAACCGAAGAGATGCGCAATAACGAAGCAATGGCAAAGGCTCGTGAGGCGATGCAGAAGCAGGAGACCGAACCGAGTTTCTCGATTGCCCTTCAGAAAGAGAAGGAAGTGCCAATCTTCGGGGGCAGAACCCGCATGATGAAAGTCTTTGAGCCGATAATCAAGAAATATGCCAACGAGCAGCAGATCAACGAGAATCAAGATTGGCATAAACTGCGAATCTCCTGTAGAGGAACCGTTGCCAAGGTCTATTGGGACGGCAAACAAGTGTTGAAGGCCAACAATCTCGATAAGGCAGGAAAGAACGACATTTGGCTATGGGTCAACTATACAGAAGCGACATATAAAAATATAAAAGTGATGTCGGCCGATGGAAAAAAAGTGTTGTTTGAAGGCCGCCCCGAAGACGTGAAGATTCCAGCAGTGGCACCTCAGTGGGAGAGTTTCGGCAATGGTACTTATGAACTTGTCAAGGGCGATGCTGTCAATATGAAATATTCGCAAAAGATTTCGGCCAATGGCTTGGCTGGCATCTGTCAGGGGCCTGTGGCTCGTATCGTGCCAGGCGAGAAATACATCGGGTATATTCACGCCAAGGGTGGCGCCAAACTCTCGGTGGCTTTGAAGAATGGACAAACAGTCGTGGCAAAAGAGACATTGGGCGTACCGGGAAACGACTGGAAAAAATATGAGTTCGAACTTTCGACCAACAGCTATTCAGGTGATGCCGACTTTGCAATCTGCGTTGAGGACGGCACTTTGCAGGTCGATGAGGTAAGCATGACCACAGCTTCGGGTTTGGCTCTCGGAGGCTTCCGTCCTGACATCTTCTCAATGGTGAAGAAGCTACAGCCAACCTGCCTGCGATGGCCAGGAGGCGGATATGTGGCTCAATACGATTGGCGATGGGGTATTGGCCCGCAGGAGAAACGCCAACGCTGGGATCATTGGATGTGGATGGATTATGATCAAAACTGCTTTGGTACCGACGAGTTTATCCGTTTCTGCCGAGAGATAAATACCGAACCAGTCATTGTCGTCAGCGTGGCATTCGAACGTCCGGAGTCGGAGTTTGACACTATCCTTCAAAATGCTCTCAACTGGTTGCGCTATTGCAATGCTCCGGCTACCGATGAGTGGGGTGCAAAGCGTGCAGCCAACGGTCATCCAGAGCCTTACAACGTCAAATATTGGGAAATTGACAATGAGATGTGGGAGATGGGCATCGAGCGATATGAGAAATGTGTGAGACGTTACTCGGAGGAGATGCGCAAGATCGACCCGACAATCAAGATTATTGCGTGTGGAGGTTTTCAGGAAGACATGGATTTCATCGAACGATCGGGTCATTACTTCGACTATCTCAGCCTTCATCACTATGAACAACCAAATGGCTATGCGTCAGGTCCAAAACGCTTAGGAGAGATGTATGACCGCTATGCAAAGAAGATTGCCGAAAGCCCAAATCCGAACATCAAGCTCTTCATCTCGGAGTGGAACCTCAATAGCCAGGATTGGCGCACAGGTCTTTTCGCTGGTGGATTCCTCAACGAGTGCGAACAACGTGAGATTGTGGCAATGGGAGCTGCGGCTCTGTTTATTCGACGCACAGATGCGCCCGATTGGAATAACGCATTCATCAATTTCGACTATAAGGATGTATATGCCGCCCCTAATTATCAGGTGACAGATCTTTGGTACGACCATTTTTCTCCTTATCTGCTCGATAATGAGGGCGATACAGGAGAGCTGAGCGTGGTCACAACTATGTCGGAAAACGGAAAGAGTGTGATAGTTAAGGTGGTCAATCCTACCGACAAGCCTTACCGTTTGACGATTGCTGGAGGGTGGAAAGATGCAAAGATTGGCCAATATGAATATTTCGCTCCAGGCGATCTGATGATTGGCAACACGATGGACAATAAAGATGCCATTGCTCTTATGCATAAGAGTGTCGAAGCTTCTGATAATGCATATATCCTTGACGTTGAGCCATATTCTGCGGGTGTTTTGTTGGTGGATAGAAAATAATTTGTAATCTATAATTGTCAAAACCGCTCTTTTTTAGGGCGGTTTTCTTTTTTTTTGTACGATTTATATATATTTTCTTGCAATGAATAGAGATAATGCTCTACCTTTGCAGTGTACTAATCAACTAACACACTAATTAAATAAGTTGGTAAGTACATATAAACGTAGTTAATTACTTATTTAATAATAGAACGATGATACAGACAAATGATTTGAACTATGGCTACACATCATATCAGCCGGTTCTGAAGAAGATTGCCCTCAACTTGCCAGAGGGTCACATCTATGGTTTGCTTGGAAAGAATGGAGTAGGAAAATCGACATTGCTCAAGATTCTGACTGGAGCATTGCTTGGCGAAGGAGAATACAAGGTAGGAGGCTATGACCCTCGCGAACGCAAGGCTGAGATGCAGCAGCAAATTCGTCTGGTGCCTGAAAATGAGGTGCTGTTCGACGTCACCATCAAGCAGCTTGCCGATGTCACAGCTCCGCTCTATCCGACATTCGATTACAATCTGCTCGAGAATGCGCTCAAGGAATTTGAGGTTCCGACCGACAAGAAGATCACGCTGATGTCGCTCGGTCAGCAGAAGAAGGCGCTCATCTCGCTGTCGTTGGCTTGCAACACTCCATATTTGTTTATGGATGAACCAACCAACGGAATGGACATTCCTTCGAAATCGAGTTTCCGCCGTATCGTGGCAAGTTCGATCAGCGACAATTCGACAGTGCTCATCTCAACTCATCAGGTTGACGATCTCGAAGGTCTCATCGACTATGTGGTGATACTCGAGAACGATGGCGTGCTGCTCAGCGCATCGCTTCAGGAAATCGGCCAGAAGCTCTGTTTCGGAGTTGCCGAGGAGGGTGATGAGGTGCTTTATAGCGAACAGAATCTCAGAGGCGCTTGGAGCGTGATGGTCAACAAGACTGGCGAAGAGATGCCGGTTGACATCAAGCTGCTTTTCAGTGCAGTGGTCAAGCGCCCCGACGTGTTTAAGAAGATATTTGGTTAAAGGAGAAAGATGATTTGGAAATAGGAGGTTTATTTGAAACGAAAACAATTTAACTCGATAACAATATGAATAGTAATAGAATACTTTCGCTGATCAGATACGACTGGGCAATCAACAAGAACAAGTTTGGATTGGCAATGTCGATAGTAGCAATAATCTACGTCTGTGTAGTGTTGCTGTTCTTCACGTCAAAGAACATCTTCCACATCGACAATATCGAACCTGAGACTCCGCTCATCATGTCGAAGTTTATTGGTGCATTCTTCGAATATGCACAAATTGCAATGGTGTTTGTGGTTACAACACTTCTTCATCAGAAGTTCACCAACCCTCGCAGTGCCACCAACTACCTCTCAATCCCAGGCACTTCGGCTGAGAAGTATGTAGTGATGCTTGCCGAATACGCACTTGGCGCACTTGCAGTCTTCGTGCTCTATCTCATCTGCCACTCTCTTACAATGCTCATCTGCTGGTATGTGGCTCCTGAGCTTGACTGGCTCACCAATCCGTTCTTGATTCTTTTCCCTGCCAGTAATTTCAATGAGTTCTCGTTGGCGATGAGCGGCATAAGCTGGGAGTCAACAATGAGTCAGATGCAGGAAGTGGCTTCAGAAGAGGATCTTGCTCCTGAATTACTTGCAATGTTGTTCAAGTCGGTTCACTCCCTCATGTGTTTTACCCCAATAATTCTCCTCTGCAAGCTTTTTGCTTATATGTGTGGTAACATGCTCTTTCGCACCAACGGACAGCTCAAGACCATCGCCATCTTCTTTGCAGCTTCAATGGCTTTCACTATCATAGTAATCATTGGCTCGGTGGTAGCTTTCAGTGCAGAGATTCAGGCTCTGTCAGACCACATGTCACAGGCGGCTATCAACGAAGTAATAGTGGGAAACGTGGTATTGGTGATGAACATAGTGACATATTTCTGCTATGCCACTCCGTTGATCCTGATAGGCTTGGCTTATCTCTTCTACCGACAGATCTGCCGTAAGCAGGCTAAATAAGATATAATATGATGATTTGGAATAGGATTTTTAC
>JAEDEY010000123.1 GCA_016293065.1 Bacteroidales bacterium | reverse complement strand
CGTATGGTGACTCAAGTATTTTGTTCAGATAATACTGGTAATCAATAAATTTGAAATACAATGAAAATAGGTGATAAAGTAAGATTTCTGGACTCAATAGGAGGAGGAAAGGTAACAGGCTTCCAGGGGTCGAATATAGTATTGGTGGAGGATGAAGATGGTTTTGAAATACCGACTCTCGCCTCGCAATGCGTAGTGGTGACCGACGAAGGTGATGCACGCGCAGCAGGACATGCCCCTATTCATGAGGCTCCACTGACCGAACGTGCACGCCAGATTGTCGAGGCTAAGACCGAGAACATTCGTCTCGAAGACGAAAACCGTATGCTCAAGGACGAGATAACTCGACTCCGTGCAGAAATCGACCAACTAAAACTTGCTTTGCTCAAGGCTCAGTACAACAACAACCCGAAGGATATTGCCAAAAGCAAAGCCAAAAACAATGAGAACGAGCCGCTGAAAGCACTCGATGGAAGTCTCTTGCCTGGAGTTCTCCGCAATGGCATCATCGAGGTGGATCTGCACATCAACTCACTGCTCGAAACTACGGTGGGCATGGACAATGCCGCGATTCTGAAATATCAGATAGGAGTGTTCCGCAAGACCATGGATACCTACAAGAAATGCAAGAACCAGCGCATAGTTTTCATCCACGGCAAGGGAGAAGGCGTGCTCCGCCGTGCCGTCATCGACGACCTCAAGCTGCGCTATCCCCTCTGCACCTACCAGGATGCCTCATTCCAGCAATACGGCTTCGGAGCAACAATGGTCACGATTCATTAACTTCTGTAACCCATTCCACACCCAGAACGTGCCATCTCGCGCTCCGAGACCACAAAGTTTGTGCGAAATTCAGCATTGATCTCGCGCAATTCCTTTCGACCCTCAATATAGTCGATATACATATCCTCGACATCATTCGAATAGAAGTTGTCACAACCCTCTTCACTATCTTCTAAGGAGCGACGCACAATATCGATGCGTTGCTCTTTTGTTGTGTCTTTAATTAGAATACTCATAATTTCATGTTTATTTTTTTGCACAAAGATAAACAAAATTTCTACAAAAAAATAGAAATTGAACTTTTTGTTAGCAAATTTATCAATTCTTTTGTTTTTATTAATAAATAAAAGTATCTTTGCACGAATAAAATTACCTTGTATGTCATCAACCAAAACAAAACTATCTGATTTTTTAGACCTGAACAGATTGGATGAGAACCTCATTTCTTCAATCTACGATGAATGTAGCGAACAAGAAATGGAGAGTATGTATATACTTGATCTCGAAAAAGACCAAGCTGCTCGATGCAGCTATCCAATCAATGTGCTGAAGCAGAAAAATGCAGATACACCTGTCTCAATTATAAGCTTGCACGAATTAGTCGATACTGTGGTGTCTGAGGTCTATCAGGGTTACGACAGCCGTCGTGTCATGCGCAGTTTCAGCAAGGCTCGTCTTAAAAGGAAACTCACCGAGACGACCATGTATCAATTCATCGCACGCAAGAAAATGGCTGATACGAGAATGGGGGTCATTATGTTCAGTTTCATTCCGCTCGAAGAAACACATAATCTCATTCTGCTTGACAGCAAGGAAATCACATCGACTCTTGAATACGACATCCTCACAGGAGGTCGAAACCGAATAGGTTTCTTCCATCTCATGCAAGACATTCTGAAGGAGAGCAAGCCTTCCGACAAATTCTCCATGATCTTCTGCAACATTCAGTCATTCCACCATATCAATGTGCTGCATGGTATGGGTGCAGGCGATGCCGTGCTCCAGCATCTTTACACCACATTGGGCTACTCCAACCTCACACCTTTGGCATATTCGCGCGTCGAGACCGACCATTTCTATGCCTTGGTGCCTCGACAGGCTGTGACCAAAGAAAATCTGTTCTCATTGTTCCGTCAGGAGGCTGCATATAAGGAAAAGATTATCCCATACCACTGTATCTTTGGTATCTACCATCTCACGAATCTCTCTGAATCACCTGCCAGCATGTGCGCTAAAGCCAATGTGGCTGCCAACTTTGTCAAGGATCCATTCAATCAGCCTTGGCAGGTGTTCGACGAGGAGTTGAGCAAGCGCTATATCTCAGATAGCGAGGTGATAGATCGTCTCGACCAGGCTCTTGCCAACCGAGAATTCGTGCCATATTATCAGCCAATAGTCAATGTGCGAACAGGTCGTATCGCAATGGCTGAGGCTCTTGCCCGATGGATTTCTCCAGATTTCGGCTTTGTCTCTCCTGGCTATTTCATCCCTTCTCTCGAAAAACATGGAGGTATCTCTCGTGTCGATATGGACATAACAAATCAAGTCTTCGACATGTTGCGCCAACGTATGAGGGCTAGCAAACACGTTGTCCCTATCGATGTCAATGTCTCATGGGTAGATTTCGGTGACATCAACTATGTCAACAATCTCATCGATAACCTCAAAGACAAAGAGGTCACGACCGATTTGTGCCGTTACGAGATTACCGAAACTACTATTGCCGAACTGTCAGAGGGAAATACCAAGATCATCGATATCTTCTCAAAGCACAATGCTAAACTCCTTATCGACGATTTCGGTCAGGGTTACTCGTTCTCGTCAATGCGCGATATCGATTTCTATATCGTAAAGCTCGACAAGTCGCTCATCGACAAACTTGGCACCAGCCGCAAGGCCGACCTTCTTGTCGATACCTTCATTGGCATGTTCCACAAGATGGGAGCAAAGGTGGTTGCCGAAGGTGTCGAGAAACTGCAACAAGTGGAGTATCTGCGTCGTGTGGGATGCGACTATATACAAGGATTCTATTTCTATCGACCAATGCCCGAGGAACAATTCCTTGCACTCCTCGACAAAGAGGCTAATGCCAAAGATGAAATACAGGATAAATCGCCTGAACAAGTGTGGGTAGAACGAGAAGTTCTCGAGGCTCAGTACTCTCAGATGAAACGCAGCAACGAAGAAGCTGCTTGCCTCAAGAACCTGCTCGACCGCGAACAGATCTTTGTATTCGAATGGGACATCAAGACTCATATCGACACTTGTCCTGATAGCTTCGTCAAGCTTTACAACTTGCCGTCCAACGAAGTGCCTAATATGCCTGAAAATGCCGATCTATGCCACCCAAAGGACCGCGACAGATTCCGCAACCTTTATTATCGTGCCGAGAAAGGCGAACGCTCTGGCTTCGACTACATCCGAATCATCAATCCCGATGGTAAGAGTTATTCTTGGTTCAGAAAAACGTTCAATACCATTTTCGATCATGACAACAAGCCATATAAGGTAATCCTTGCAATGCAGAACTGTTCTGCAGATTATAAGAATCAGGCTTTGTTCACTCGCAACGATCTTCTCGTGCGTCAGCAAGGTGTCATTACCTTCAGCTATATCACCGAAAACGACACGGTCGAGCTCTCATTCCTCAATTCCGACAATAATGTATGCCAAAAAGTCTTAGATAATGTTTTGGAATCTGCCGACAACGAAGGAATAAGCAACGACCATAGAATTGTTGCCAATATGGTTCGTGAGATACTTGCCACCAAGAAGTCAGGATACATTGATCTATGGAGCGATTTCTTCGGCATGGAACTCCGCGCTCACTACGCAATAGTTGAGAGCGAATATGGGAACATCTATGCTATTGTTGGACAAGCAGAAGACATAAACCGCACTCGCGAAAAGCTCAATAGCACTATAGCCAGCCAGAAATCTCTACTCTCAATGACAGAGGGGCTAAGTTCTATCTATAATGCTGTATCGACTCTCAATCTCGTTGATGGCTCTTCACGCGTTATTTTATTATCCAATGAGCATAGAGGAACCTTATCCAACGATATGGACTGGGAAACACTTAGGACAACTTGCGCTTGCGAATTGCTCAAGCCTATCTATAGCAATGCTTTCCTGAAGTTCACAGATCCAAACACTATCTGTGAGCGTATTGGAGACCACCCATATATCTCGTTGGAGTATGAAGACAAAGAAAACGGATGGATTCGTGGCATCATTATGCCTTCTGGCTACGGAGAAAATGGTGAGATAACAAGTATTCTATTCGCGTCTATGCCGATCAACTCTGAAAAAGAGAATATCGACCGACTTGTGTACCTCGCCGAGACAGACAGCCTCACTGGTATCCGCAACCGATTTAGCGGTGAAGCCAAGATAGATAAAGCAATAGCCGAACAGCGTTCTGGTATCTTTGCAATTATCGACTGCGATAAGTTCAAAAAGGTTAACGATACATTTGGTCACATTGTAGGAGATAAATATTTAACAAAAGTCGCAAGTTGTCTGAATGATTCAAACCCTAATGGCATCACAATGCGACTTGGTGGAGATGAATTTGCCCTATTTGTATATGGTGAATACGATCAAGAAGGAATACAGTCATTCTTCGACTCATTGTTCAAGAGTATCAGAGAGCTCAAGATTGAGGAAATGAATAACCAGCCTATCTCTCTTAGTGTTGGAGCTGTCTTTTACGATGGTAAGGAAAATGTCAATTTCGATATACTCTATCGCAAGGCCGATGCCCTGCTCTATATCAGCAAGAAGACTAAAGGCTGCAAGCTGACAATATGATAATAAAGAAGTAAAATAGATAAAAAAAAGAAAAAGCCGTTGGTCTTGTGACTAACGGCTTAATTATTATCTGCGGAGAGAGAGGGATTCGAACCCCCGGTACCTCTCGGTACGGCGGTTTTCAAGACCGCTGTAATCGACCACTCTACCATCTCTCCAAGATTAAAACAGTTCCAAAAGATTCCATCTTTTGGCAAAAAAGTGGGCGCAGATGGATTCGAACCACCGAAGTCGAAAGACAGCAGATTTACAGTCTGCCCCATTTGGCCGCTCTGGAATACGCCCCCACAAAT
>JAEDEY010000122.1 GCA_016293065.1 Bacteroidales bacterium | reverse complement strand
AGCAGTTGTGTTTGGTATCAAAAAATGAGTCGAATATTGAATAATGGCCTCAAAAGATGAAATAATATGTATAAATGCGAGTTTTTGGACAGAAAACTTGATATTTTCACGCAAAAACATTAGTTTTGCATACGTGGATTTCTTTTTGAGGTGTTGAGTTAAAGACGAAACGAAAACACAGCAAACACTATCGATATCATCTGTTTCGATGATTGAAAACATAAATATATTCATAAAAAGGCGAATAACCCAAATGAGGTAACACAACTTTTCTCTATTGTTGAACTATTGGCAATGTTAGTCGATGGAAGTCTGTTTATGATGTATTTGTTGGTTGTTTTGAATTATTAAGAACTATATAAATGGAAAAAAAGAAATTGATTCTTGCGGTTGACGACATTCCCGTCAATCAGACCTTGCTGAAGTCGCAGCTGAGGTTTTCGGAATATGATGTCATCACGGCATCAAACGGAAAAGAAGCGTTGCAGAAGATCGCTAACGATCATCCTGATGCAGTGCTTCTCGACATTATGATGCCTGGTATGGATGGCTTCGAAGTGCTTGAGGCGATACGTCAGAATCCCGAGACAGAGGAATTGCCAGTAATCATGCTAACATCGCTTTCAGAAATGGAACATCATGCACATGCAACCATGAAGGGTGCCAACGGCTATTTGACCAAGCCTCTTGTCACAAATCAACTGATAGCGTCTCTTGATAAGTTGTTCTCTTAAACAAATTGCCACAATCACATGAACCCATATTTGACGGCATTATCCAAGATCTATTTGATGATTGTCAAGATCGACATCAGCAATGGAGATTGTATGGTAATAAAGGATGACCCAAAATCAGGATTTATTGTCTCGGGCGTGACCAATGCCCAGACATTTTCCGATGTGCTTGTCGATAACCTTGTATCACAGGCTGACGATGCAGAGACTCTGAGGTCATTCATTGACCATAAGACCTTGGAGGAGCGCATCGGAAACAAAACCCATCTTTTTGGCGACTTCCAGTTCAAGAGTTCTGGTTGGTGCCGTATTGGCCTTGTGCCCGAACATACCGACGATGGTTCGGATTGTCTGCTTGTGATTGCCTTCGATATTGATGAGGAGAAACAGACAGAAATCAAGAAACAGAAGGAGATCGAGCGTAACAATGTAGCTCTGCATGAGGCTCTGATGGCAGCAAATCACGCGAGTCAGGCTAAGACCACATTCCTCAATAGCATGAGTCACGACATCCGAACTCCGATGAATGCCATCATCGGATTTACATCTTTGGCCGCTGCTCATATCGACAGTCGGGATGCCGTGGAAGAGTATCTTAAGAAGATCACTGTGTCGAGCAACCACTTGCTTTCGCTCATCAATGATGTGCTCGACATGAGCCGCATTGAAAGCGGACGCACAAAGCTTGAAGAGACCGAGGTGAGCCTGCCAGAGGTGCTTCATGACCTGCGTTCGATTGTGCTGTCGAATATTCAGGCCAAGCAACTCGACTTCTATATCGACATACAGGATGTGGTCAACGAGAGTGTCATAGTCGATAAGTTGCGACTGAACCAGATATTGCTGAATATTCTCGGCAATGCCATCAAATTCACTCCAGTGGGAGGAACCATCACGATGCGAGTCATAGAGAATCCGAGCCCTCGTCCTGACTATGCCGAATACGAATTCCGAATCAAGGATACGGGTATTGGTATCAGTCCTGAGTATCAGCGGCATATCTTCGAGCCATTTTCGCGTGAAGAGACTTCGACGGTCAGTGGTATTCAGGGTTCGGGTCTGGGCATGGCTATCACCAAGAACATCGTGGATATGATGAATGGTGCCATTGCCGTCAGCAGCGAGTTGGGCAAGGGTACGGAGTTTACGGTGATTCTCGATCTCAAGAAGACTGGCAGCCCTGTGAGTCAGGAAGTGATACCAGAACTGCAGGACATGCATGCACTGGTAGCCGATGATGACTTCAATACTTGTTCGAGCGTGAGCAAGATGCTCTCCACTATTGGAATGCGTGCGGAATGGACTACTTCGGGCAAAGAGGCAGTGCTTCGAGCCTGCTATGCTAAGGAGGAGGGTGATGAGTTCCGGGCTTACATTATCGATTGGCTCATGCCCGACATGAATGGTATTGAGGTGGTGAGAAGAATACGAAAAGTAATAGGCAAAGATACTCCAATCATCATTTTGACGGCTTATGACTGGACAGCAATCGAGGAAGAAGCACGTGAGGCTGGAGTGACAGGGTTCTGCTCAAAGCCGCTTTTCCTTTCAGAACTGCGTGATGTGCTCAGCCGCCCGTTCCGCAAGGTCGAAGAGGCTCCAAAGGTAGAAGTTGATATGACAGAATTTGAGGGATGCCGCATTCTATTGGCAGAAGACAACCCATTGAATCAGGAACTTGCAGCGACCATACTTTCGGAATATGGCTTCAAGATAGATATAGCCAACGATGGTATGCAGGCTTTGGAACAAATGACTAACCACGAAGCCGGATATTACGACGTGCTTATTACCGACATCCAGATGCCTGTGATGAATGGTTATAACCTTAGTCGCAACGTCAGGGTATTGGCAGATAAGGGAAAGGCTAATATCCCAATTCTCGCTCTTACGGCCAACGCATTCGAGGAAGACCGGCAGCTGGCTCATGCTGCACAGATGGACGGACATCTGTCTAAGCCTATTGACGTGCAGGAGATGCTTAGCGAGATAAGAAGAGTAATTGGAACTTATAGAAAAACACGATAATTAACAGATTTGATTATGCAGAAACGAACTATTCTGATAATTGAAGACAATGAGTTAAATAGAGATATCCTCGACGAGATACTCTCGGCCGACTATAACCTGCTCATGGCAGAAGACGGCAAGAAAGGACTGGAACTGCTCAGGGAAAACGTCAAGAAGATCAATGTGGTGTTGCTCGATATCATGATGCCGGTAATGGATGGATATCAGGTGCTCGAGGAGGTGAACAGGGATGAAAGCCTGCAACACATACCTATCATCGTGACAACTGGCGACGAGGGGCATGGCGTGGAGGAACACTGTCTCAAGCTCCATGCTGCCGACTTTATAAAGAAGCCATACAACCCTCTCATCGTAAGACTGCGCATTGAGAACCTGATTCGTATGCGCTATTTTGCCGCTACACTCAATGACGTGGAGATTGACAAGCAGACAGGAATCTACACTCATAATGCCTTCATGCTCTATGCTAATGAATGGATTAACAATCATCCCGACATGAATCTGACTCTCGCTATGACCGATGTGAGAGGTTTCAAGCGATTGAGCAATCAGTTTGGCGATAAGGCATACGAGGTATTGAGAAGAGAGGTGGCTACCATCCGCGACAATTATCCCACAGACACTATCATAGGCCTTTATTCGCATGATCAGATCATCTACCTGCATCCAACAGCAACAAGCAGTCTGGATAACGAAGAGAAGGAAGAATGGTATGAGAAACGCTTTGTCGAGCTGTCTCAGGATTTAGATGTAGTGATCAAGGCGGGTATCTGTGAAGGTTTGGATACAAGTGTTCCTTTCTCGACTCATGTGCAGAATGTGGCAGTGGCACTCTATGCTGTCAAAAATACCTACAACCGTCATGTTCGTTTCGTGGGGAAGGAATTGCTCGACAAGATTCAGCGTGATGCTCTCATCGAACAGCTGATGGAGGATGCGCTAAGCAAAGGACAGATGCAAGTCTATTATCAGCCAAAACATGATGCCAAAAGCGAGAAACTTGTGGGGGCTGAGGCTCTGTTGAGATGGATAAGTCCAGAGCTCGGGTTCGTCTCGCCAGGTGAGTTCATACCTGTGTTCGAGAAAAATGGCTTCGTGTCTGAGGCTGATGCCTTCGTGTGGCGCGAGACTTGCAAGAATCAGCGTCGATGGATCGACCGAGGCTTGAAGGTGGTGCCAATTTCGGTCAATGCCTCTCGCCAGGATTTCTCTCGAAAAGATTTGAGACAGGTCATCGCTGGCCCGATGAAGGAATACTGTATAGGTAACCAACTGATGCATCTCGAGATTACAGAAAGTCTTTTTGATAACCTTTCGTCTGAGGCTTTCAAGCTACTGCAGGAATGTCGCGAGAACAATCTGATGATAGAACTCGATGACTTTGGTACTGGATATTCTTCGCTCAACTCGCTCTCAGAATTGCCTATCGATATTGTCAAATTTGATATGTCGTTTGTGCGCAAACTGCAAGACCCTCGCAAATATAGCGTTATGAAGGGTTGCGTGGAAATTACAAAGTCTCTCAACCTTAAATCGGTGGCAGAGGGCGTGGAAGATGCAGAAACCCGAAAGGTCATTGCAGATATGGGAATCGATGCTATTCAGGGCTATTATTATTCTAAGCCTTTGCCTGCTGCTGCTTTCGAGGAGTACCTTGCACAGCATCAGGATTGATGAATAGGTTCTGGCTGGAAAAGACAATTCGCTATGTCTGATCCAGCCAGAATTGTTTTTTGTTATTCGTTACCTGAGCTGATATAGGCCACCTGCGATGTTGCGCACCTTGCCCGATAGCTCAAGATTGAGGAGCGCTTCGTTAAGCAAGATTGGTTCAATATGGGTGATGATAGAAATCTGATTAAGTCGCAGGTCTCCCCGCTGGCGAAGGGTGTCGATGATGGTATGTTCTGTAGAAGAGAGGTTATCATCGAAATCTATGGTGTGTTGCACGGATTTGCGGCTGGTTGTATTGCTTGTCCAGTTCATTGCTTCTAAGAAGTCGTTGGCAGAGGTGATGAGACCAGCGCGATTGAGACGTATTAGACGGTTGCAGCCTTCGCTCAACCTGTCATTGACTCGACCAGGGAACGCAAAAACATCACGTCCGTAGTCGAGCGCGATGGAAGCTGTAACTAGCGAACCTCCTTTATCCTTGCTTTCAGCAATAACTACGGCATCAGCCAGACCGGCAATGATGCGGTTGCGGGCAATGAAATTTCC
>JAEDEY010000121.1 GCA_016293065.1 Bacteroidales bacterium | reverse complement strand
ACTTGAGGTAAGGTCTGACATTTCATATTGATGGCCAAAGTGCCGTCACCATTGACCACAGGCCAAGCATTCTTGTCCCAACGTACAGGTGCAAGCATCGTCTCGCGTCCCATCACATGCAGGAGGTAACCGCTGGTGCGATAACCCAGGCAAATCATCCACCATGAGGAGTCGGGTGCTTGTATGAGGTCAGCATGTCCGAGCCCTTGAATATTGCTGTTCTGCATCTTCATGCTGAAATGCGTGAGAATGGGGTTGGCAGGATTCGATTCATACGGCCCGAACAGAGAACGGCTTCGCAAGATGTTGACGTGGTGACCATGTTCAGTGCCGCCTTCGGCAAGCATCATGTAATAATAGCCGTCTTTCTTGTATATGTGTGGACCTTCAGGATAACGTCCGCCGAGTCCCGTTCCCAAGTGATGAACATCGCCTATACGCTGACCAGTATGAATGTCAATTTCGCAGATGTTGATTTCACCCGGCTTGATTCCTGGGCGTGTTTCGTCTGCTGCTGCTTTCCATAAGAAATAGCACTTCCCTTCGTCCCAAAAGAGGGTAGGGTCGCAACTGCCGAGGGCAAAGTCAATGAATATGGGGTCGGACCATTCTTTAGTTGGGTCATCTGTCCATACGTAGAAATGGCGACGTGATGGGAAAATGGTGGTCACCATGTAATAGCGACCCTCATGATAGCGGATGGTTGGAGCATAGATGCCTGCATTAGTCCAACCCAGTTCCGGCTGGTTTTGTGTGTAAAGCCCCGAGAGGTCAAGCTGCGATTTGCGCGAGAGGCAATTACCTACCTGCTCCCAATGTATCAGGTCTTTGCTGTGAAACACAGGTACTCCTGGAAAATACTGGAAAGTGCTGTTGACAAGGTAGAAGTCCTTTCCGTTTGTACACACACTTGGGTCGGCATGAAAGCCAGGAAGCACAGGGTTGCGATAGCTCTGAGCCAGAATGTTCAAAGATGCTATAACAGCGATAGAGATTGTGAATAAAAGTCGCTTCATATTTGTTTATTCTTTGCCGTGATAGGATGGATGTTCATTATCAGGATTAATAACTAATTTTTCAACTACGATTTCCGGGTCTATCATCACAACTTTAACGGTATGATTGCCTGCTGTAGGTATGTCGAAATCGATGCTGAGCCATCGGAGGTTGTCGAAAATCTCGCTACGCATCCGTTGACGTGAGCCAGACAGATAGATGTCGCTTGCAGGTCGAGGTAGTGGTTTCAGCACCTTCGAACGTGCAATATTCTCTTTTGTATATTCGTTGAAAGTGTCCACATAACCTTGTCGCGCATCAATGGTCTGCATCTCGCCATCATCGACACGAACACCGATACGGAGTCCGCGTGCAGGGTTGACATCGTTGGTGGGCAAAATTCCCAGTGCCAGCTTCTGCTTTCCTGATTGTGAGAAGTTGATGTCATATTCCAATGTGGCACCATCACCCAAAGGACGGCTCTTTGCCGTAACGGGTTCAATACCCATATTGCCCTTGCCGCGTCCCAGTCCTGGCAAAAACACCCAGCGTGCATCATCTGTGGCTGTTCTGCGTGTGTAGTCATGAGCCATGATGGCTGTCTCACTGGCGGTTATGCCAGTTTTGTCCGATGGTTTGGCCACCTGAGGCAAGGTGTTCTCGTTTGGCATCGACCACATGCGGTAGCCAATGTGCTTGTCAAGCATCATGCCATCCCACTTGCCTCCAGCAATGACCTTGTTATATTTGTCGGTCATCTGCTTGTCACGCTCAAAAAGCGTCTGCATTGTAATCGAATCACCCAAAGTTGCCGCCAGATATATCTTCGCCACTCCAGCACTTGCCACAGCCGGGTATTCTACCAATTGATAGAAGGCATCCTGCATTTCCGCAGGCATCTTCTTGCTGAGTGAAAGGGTACGTTTCTCCAACTCATCCCAACGGTTGAACATACGCTGTGCCTCACCAGTCTCAACGCTGTAGATACCCACTCGCTGCACCTCTGGCTTGCGCTCCAGATTCATATTTGAATATTCCGTAACGATGTCTGCAATTTCTCTTGCATATTCGCCGCCAAAAATGCTTCGTGCCCAATCTACCATGTACTGGTCTATCTTGTCGGCAGGATAATCGTCAGGATTCCAGGCATAATGCATAATGAAGTCTATAGGCATTTCCTTTGGTTTGAGGTCGCCTACATTGATGATCCAGATACGGTCAATGCCAGTCTTGTATGCCAGATTCAGTTGCTCGCGAATCTTTGCGGCAGTCGTAGTATTTATCCACCGGTCATTCCAGGGTCCACCGTTCATGTCAATGTGGTAGTACATGCCCATGCCTCCTTTGCGTGCCTGTTCCTTCTCTGGTCCTGTGCGACGGATGTATCCCCAGTTGTTGTCGCAGAAGAGCAGGGTGACATCATCTGGCACGGTGAAGCCAGCATCGTAATAACGTTGTACCTCGGTGAAGATGGCCCATAATTGCGGAACCTCACTGGCAGGTTTCTTATACACACGTTCAATAATCTCGCGCTGACCATCCACCACATCTTTCAGCGTCTTCATATTGTCCTCATCATTTCCATTTCCCATTGCCACATCACCGTCACCACGCATACCGATGGTTATCAGATTGTCGTATGCCTTGTTGCGCTCCAGACCTTCTTCAAAGAATCTGTCAAGATTGGCCTTGTTTGTCGCATAATCCCACGCACCTATACTGTCTTTACGATATACATACTCCTTGTGGGCACGCATCATCGGCTCATGATGGCTGGTACCCATGACGATGCCCATGTCGTCTGCCAACTGAGGCGAAAGTGGGTCATCTTCGTTGAAACGGCTGTCCCACATGGCGGGCCAGAAGTAGTTGGCTTTTAGACGGAGCATGAGTTCAAAGACGCGGGCGTATGCCTTGGAATTGATGCCTCCAAACTGGTTGTTACACCACGTGCCGAACGAAGGCCACTCATCGTTGATGAATATGCCACGATATTTTACTTTGGGTTCACCATCTGTGTAGACGCCGCTCTTGGCAAAGATCTGTTCATGTTTCTGTATGGGTGCATCAGCCATCCAGTACCAGGGCGAGACTCCTATTTGTCTTGACAGTTCATAGATGCCAAAGATGGTGCCACGCTTGTCTGAGCCCAGTATGACGAGTTTGCCTTTGTCCGTAAAAATCAAATACTGCTCCCATTTACCCAGCAGTTTTTTTGATTGCAACTTATATTTCTTGGCAAGCTTGCTTTTCCCTATGGTGCCCACCACAATAGGTGCATTTGCGCTGCCGGTGACAGCTTTGAGGTCGTGACGCAGATTCTCTACAGCCATTCTTACCCCCTTCCAGTCGAGAGGGTCGTATGTAATGGTGTCCGATGTTCTTGTCAGTTCAATATCGGATAGTGAGTGCCGCTTAAAGGTTACAAAATCTGTAGCATATGCTGCATTTGTGCATGCAGCTATCAAAAGTATGTTGATAATTGTTCTTGTCTTCATATTTGATTATTCAGCCTTTTGATGTTGGAAAGTTTCTTATTTATATATATAGCAGGAGCGTCTTGCTGATTGCCTCTATATGCTCTGGTCTTACCCCACAATCTTTTGCTGTATCAGGCCAGGATGCTACTGTGGAGAGAACTTCCTCTATGATATGATTGGCATCGCGTATGCCGATGTTCTGTGCCACAGCCAACAAGTCCTCCCGAGCAAAGTCATCAGTCTTGCTATTGAGTGAAAGCTGGTGACGGCTTGTCCATCTGCCTGCAGGATTGTATGAATAGCATAAGTCATAAGCTGGGGCAAACGACCATTTTCCAGCCTTATCCATCAGGAAGGAGAAATTCTTGGTGTGGTCATCGTGGTTTCGTGCAATGACGTTGAACACCATGCGGCGATACAACTGCTCGAAGTCTTTGTAGTTCAGTCCCAGTCGTCGTAATACGCCAAATAGTTCCTCGTATGAATGGCGCACGTCTCTGTCTAGATGGGCAATACCAGCCGCTGTCTGCATATGGATTTTCTCACCTGTTGATGTTCGGTCAAAACGGCGCGTCATGAAGTGGTTGCAGTCACCTTCATGCAATAGATGACACTCCGACATGCTGATGCCGCAGGAAGTAGCCATCTTGTAGTAGGCATATTCTATGTTTCCGATGCCTTGCGGATTATCGGTTATCTCGTTATGCTCGCTATAAGTGCCTCCGTCGAACTTCAACAGCCAATATGAAAATCCTTCTGGTGCAGGAACCTGGCCAGAACGTACTTCTCCTGTTTCTTCTTTGTAGGCAATAATCGCCTTTGGTTTCGCGCCGCCTGCAGACGTTCCCACTTTAAGGATGTCGAGAATTGACTTGTCGTTCTGGTGAATGAGTTCCTGAAACCTGCTTCGTTCCTTGAAGATTGAATCAGATAATGCCATCAATTCGCGTATATAGATTTCTGTCGATTCGTTTACACCTTCCACATTGGCAGCGGGTACAAACTCCAAAGCACCCATTGCCCGTTTGCCGACGTAGCACAGACGGTCGAGCGGAGTAATCATACCCTCCGTTTTACCTTGTTGTGCGAACCATTCCGTGATAAGTTGGCTACCAAATTTATCGGGAAGGGCATCAGCTATCAAACCAGGAAGACCGCTGAAACACTTTGTTCTAGCATTGGTGGGGAACGAGACGACGCCTCTGGTTCTTGCCAATGGCATCATTAGTGGGGCGATATCTAAGCCTGACCTGCGGAAGCGGTCGTCAAACTGGAAATCCGCATAGCCTCTTTCATCATCCCACGACATGGCTCCCACAAGGTTGCCCCACAGGTATATCTGTATTACTGGTATCTCTTCCATTGTTTAATCTTTCTTTGTTCTTTTCTTACACGCTTTACCTGCTTGCCTTGCATTTTCAACAGTTCCATTGGCGATGGCTTCTGCTCTGGCACAAGCAAGTCTAGGTTTTCAAGCAATCCAAGCGTTCTCATGACACTGATTAGTAATGAGAGCGAAACAGACTGCCCGCTTTCTATCTTGGCGATGGTACTTACTCCAACGCCTGACTCAGCAGCCAGTTCCTGCTGTTTAAGACCACTTGATATACGAGAAGCTTTTAGCCTCGTCCCAAGCTTGTTCAATATGGCTGTATCACTAAGTTCTGTCCACATATTATCAAAGTCTTATGTATTTCGGTTGCAAAGATA
>JAEDEY010000120.1 GCA_016293065.1 Bacteroidales bacterium | reverse complement strand
TCTGGGGGGCGTGTGGTCGCCAGTTCGAGTCTGGTCATCCCGACACTCACACACAAGCACCTGCCATCATCTGGCAGGTGCTTTATTTATGAATACAAAGATTATTGCATACAGCATTTTGCAGCCACATAATGCTTTCTGATAGCTTCTGAGATTGGCTTTTTTGTCCGATTCTTTGCTTTCAACAGACATACAACTTTCTCGCACTGTAAACCTTATTCTGGAAAAGACAATCTGTCTTATTTTTGGGACTAAAATAATTTCTTTTCGTTGCCTCGATGTTGAAATAGGCAGATTTGCTTGTTGATAAGATTTTTATTGACTATCTTTGCACGTGGGTAATAAAATAAAGACAATATGGAATACAAGGATAAGGTAGCTGTCGTGACAGGCGGTGCGCATGGCATCGGAAGATGTATTGCCGAGGAGTTTCGCAAGAGAGGAGCTTCGGTGGAGGTCATCGATATGCGCGAGGGAGAACACTTCGTCGGCGACATCTCGAAGAAAGAGGTGGTGGAAACCTTTGCCAAAGAGATAATAGGCAAGTATGGCAAGGTGGATTACATCGTCAACAATGCCCTGCCACTGATGAAGGGGCTGGATGAATGCACATGGGAGGATTTTCAGTATGCCCTGACAGTCGGTGTGACTGCGCCTTTCTATCTGGTCAAATTGCTTGCTCCGCATCTTGCCGAAGGAGCCTCGATAGTCAATATCTCGTCATCACGCGACCGCATGAGCCAGCCCCAGACGGAAAGCTATACGGCAGCAAAGGGGGGCATTGCAGCTCTCACCCATGCCCTTGCAGTCACACTTAGGAGCAAGGCAAGGGTCAACTCAATATCGCCAGGATGGATTGACACGGACTATAAGGAATACGACGGTCCGGATGCCGTGCAGCAGCCTGCAGGTCGTGTGGGCAATCCGATGGACATCGCCAATATGGTGCTATTCCTTTGTTCTGACAAGGCAGGATTCATCACTGGCGAAAACATCTGTATCGACGGTGGCATGACTCGCCAGATGATTTACCACGGTGATCATGGCTGGACATTGAAAGATCTTTGACTGCCATGATAAAGAAAATCATTGTTGCATTTGACTCGTTCAAGGGCTGCATCTCTGCAAAGGATGCGTGCGAGGCTGCAACGAAGGGAATAGTCTCGTTACTCCCCGACACCGACGTTATACAACTTCCTTTAAGCGATGGCGGAGAAGGACTGGTAGAGTGTGTCAAAAGGCTGTTGCCTACGGTTGACGTTTCCTTGAGTGTCCACGGACCTCTGATGCGGAAGGTCGCTTGTGAGTATGCCATATCGCTCGATGGCATGACTGCCTATATGGAAATGGCTGCGGCGAGTGGGCTTACTCTTGTGCCTGAAGACAAGCGCAATCCCTTGAACACTACTACCTATGGTGTGGGCGAGATGATAGCCGATGCCATTGACCGAGGATGCGAAAGCATTGTGATGGGTATAGGAGGCAGTGCCACTTGCGATGCTGGAGAGGGTATGCTGAGGGCTCTGCAAGACAGGGGTTATTTGCACTCGCAATGCAAGTTTGTTGTAGCATGCGATGTGACCAATCCGTTGTATGGCGAACAAGGAGCGGCATACGTCTTCGCTCCGCAAAAGGGTGCGACTCCCGAACAAGTCAAGTTGCTTGACCAAAGGCTTCGGGCATTTGCACACAGAACAGAGAAAGACGGCATTGCCACTGCCGATATGGCAAACTATCCAGGAGCGGGAGCTGCAGGTGGGCTTGGCTATGCGTTCCTCTCCTACCTCAATGCCAAGCTGCAATCGGGCATAGACATCATCCTGGACATTGCAGGATTTGACGAGATGATAAAAGATGCTGACATCGTTATCACGGGAGAGGGCAAATCCGACTCTCAAACCCTGATGGGCAAGGTTCCGTATGGAGTGCAGAAGCGATGCATTAGTGCAGGCGTGGAAACATGGCTACTGTCGGGCGCTATTGATGACCCGGAGTCTGCACTGTCACGCCATTTCTCAAAGGTACAGAGCATCAACGAAAACGACCCTCGGCCTCTTGCTCAACTCCTTATGCCAGAAGTAGCAAAAGAGAATCTAAGGAATATGGTAAAAAGAATGGTTGCAGAGCTCCAATAATTTATGGAATATCTAAGAGATTGACACAAGAAGAAAAGTTAAGTAAAGATTATGGCAGAGCAAAAAGACATCTACGCGTACTGGAATCCTTGGCATGGATGCACCAAGGTCAGTCCTGGGTGCAAGTACTGCTATGTGTATCGTCAAGACGAAATGTACGGCAGTGAGGTGTCGAGCAGCCTGTGCCGAAAGACTGGAGGTTTCTATCTTCCCATTAAGCGAAAGCGCGACAAGTCGTGGAAAATCGAGAGCGGCAAGGTAGTTTTCACCTGTTTCACTTCCGACTTTCTGCTCTCCGACGCTGACGAGTGGCGCGAGGAGTGCTGGCTGATGATGAAGCGGAGAAGCGACCTGTGGTTCTATTTCTTCACCAAGCGCATTGACCGCTTCATGGATTGCATTCCCGAGGATTGGGGCGACGGCTATGACAATGTGCTTGTGGGCTGCACTGTGGAGAATCAGGATATGGCTGACTATCGTTTGCCAATATTCAAGTCTCTGCCCATCAAGCACAAGAGCATCATAGTTGCGCCAATGATTGGTCCTGTTGACCTATCTGCCTATCTTGACGACAGCATCGAGGAAGTGAGCGTAGGAGGAGAATCAGGACCAGACGCACGACCTTGCAACTTTGACTGGATTCTCTCCATCCGTGAGCAGTGTGTCAACGCCAATATCCCCTTCCATTTCCAACAGACTGGTGCACGGCTCATCAAGGACGGAAAGACATACCATATTCCGCGCTGCCATCAGCACAGTCAGGCTCACAGGGCAAATATCGACTTCCGTATAGGCGATAATTACATGCCCGAGACTGCAAGCAGATACTACTATTAAAAAATAAGGCACCTTCCCGATTGAGGAAGGTGCCGTTTATTTATAGGCATCAAAATGTACGGAAGTTATTGAACCAGAGTAAAGTGGGAGTGCTTGACGTCGCGGCAGTTAAGACCGATCATGAGGTCGAACTCACCTGGCTCATAGACATATTCGAGCTTGGCATTGTAGAACTTCAGCATCTCGGCATTGACCTTGAAGCAAACTTCCTTGCTTTCACCTGGCTTCAAAGTCACGTGCTGGAAGCCCTTGAGTTCCTGAACAGGACGTGTGATCGAACCAGCGAGATCGTGAGTGTAGAGCTGCACGATGGTTGTGGCTTCGCGCTTGCCTGTGTTGGTGAGAGTCACCTTTGCCTCGATGCTGCCATTGGCTGCGAGGCGGTCAGAGTTCAGCGCAATGTCACTCATTTCGAAGGTCGTATAAGTCAAGCCATAGCCGAATGGATAGAGAGGGGCATTGGTCACATCGAGATAGCCCGAAGTGAACTTGCCGTAGTCGTTCTCACCAATCGGACGGCCTGTGTTCTTGTGGTTATAGTAGATTGGCAACTGACCTGCATGCTGTGGGAAAGTGGTGGTGAGATGACCCTGTGGAGCCTTGTCGCCAAAGAGCACGTCGCAGATGGCATCGCCCGCCTCGCTGCCAGGAAACCAGATGTCAAGGATGGCTGGCACATTGGCATTCTCCCACTTGAGCACCATCGGACGGCCATTGGCCAATAGCAAAACCACAGGCTTGCCCGTCTTGACAAGAGCCTCAAGAAGGTCATGCTGCGAAGCCTGCATAGTGATGTCGCACATCGAAGCTGCCTCGCCTGTCATCTCCTTTGCCTCACCGAGTATTGCCACAACGACATCGGCCCAGCGTGCAGTGGCAAGAGCCTCATCGAGCAGCTCCTTGTGACTGCGAGACGATGGCTGGTCGTTCCAGAGGAAACGCTGTTCGAGAACAGGATCGTAAGAATAGTGGCAGCCTTCGGCATAGCGCACCTCAGCCTGACCAGCAAGACGCTGCTTCATCACCTCGAAGATGGTGCTGTACTGAGTGTGGTCGGAAGACACGCTCCAGCAGCCACGCAACTGGCTCTTGTTGTCGGCCATAGGACCGATGAGGGCAATCTTGCCCTTTTTGGCGAGTGGCAACAGGTCGTTGTCGTTCTTGAGGAGCACGAAAGTATTGGCTGTGATCTGACGTGCAGCCTCACGGTTCTCTGCCTTGAATAGTTCGGTCTTGCCTCGTTCGGCATCGTTGTAGCGATATGGGTCATCGAAAAGACCAAGGCGGTATTTAGCCTGGAGCACACGACGGCAAGCATCGTCGATCTGCTTCTCTGTTATGCGCTTCTCGTTGAGCAGTTTCTCAAGCTGGGTGATGTAGAGTTCAGAGCACATATCCATATCGACGGTTGCATCGAGAGCCCGTTCGGTCACCACATCGTCGCCACCAAGTCCGTGAGCCTTCATCTCGCGTATTGCACCATAGTCGGTCACGATGAATCCGTCGAAGTTCCACTTGTCGCGCAACACGTCATTCTGCAGCCATCGGTTGGCTGTCGCTGGAGTGCCGTTGATGTCGTTGAACGAAGTCATCACACTGCCCACACCTGCTTCGACACACATCTGATAAGGCAACAGATACTCGTTGAACATACGGTTTTCGCTCATATCGGTAGTGTTGTAGTCGCGACCTGACTCGGCTGCTCCATAGAGCGCATAGTGCTTGAGGCACGCCATCAGAGTCTGCTTGTCGCTCAAGTCATCGCCTTGCCAGCCCTGTACATAGGCACGGCCAAGCAAGCCACTGAGCCAAGGGTCTTCGCCATTTCCCTCTGCGATACGTCCCCAACGAGCATCGCGGCAGATATCGACCATTGGGCTATAGGTCCATGCGATACCATCGGTCGATGCCTCACGTGCAGCAATCTCAGCCGACAGCTTCACTCCCACGGTGTCCCAGGCGCAAGATACGGCAAGAGGAATTGGGAACTCGGTCTGATAGCCATGAATCACGTCAAGGCCGAACAGTATAGGGATGCCAAGACGGCTCTCCTCGACTGCTATGCGCTGGTATTCACGTATAGCCTCTGCTCCCTTGATGTTAAGGATTGCACCCACGCGACCCTCACGGATCTGGCCGACTATCTCGGTCTGTTCCGAGATTCCTGTAACGATAGGACCAGGAGCCGGCAGGAGATTGGTCTGACCAATCTTTTCGGCAAGCGTCATCTTCGACATCAGGTCATTGACAAACTGGTCTTCAGGATTGGAAGATTGCTGACAGCCTGCCAGCAAGAAAAGGCTGGCT
>JAEDEY010000119.1 GCA_016293065.1 Bacteroidales bacterium | reverse complement strand
CCAATGCTCACCGCTCAGATTCCCGACCAGTACAAATACAAGATCTATACCTCGACGCTCACTGCCATCTCGCTCGACGACCACAACTGGATTCCTACTCGCGACAATCGTCTGCTCCGCCGCATCATACGCGACTACAACAAGGGAGCCTTCACTGCACGCGAGACCATCAGCCAATGGCCTGCAGTATGCGAGGGCGAAGAGAAATGGATCTATCCTTATCAGGAGAATGCCGACGTGATGTTCAATTCTGCACTCAACATTGAGTTTGCCGTCTTGCGCAATCATGCCGAGCCAATCCTCGCCTCTGTCCCAAGAAACTGTCCCGAATATGCCGAGGCTCACCGCCTCCTGAAATTCATTCACTACTTCACTCCTATCCAGGACAAAGAAATACCGCCAACATCTATCATGCGAGAGTTTGTCGGCGGTTCAAGCTTCAAATATTAAAGATGTGAAGGTGTGGCATGGACTAACCTTATATTATTTGGCAGCCTCGTTCTTGACAAATTCTATCACCTGATCGGCAATAGCCTTCATGCCCACCTGTGAAGGATGTCCATCCTGCTTGTCGATGTCGTGAAGGTCAATGCAAGGCACGTCATAATGTTTGCAGACCACATGTACAGACTCGGTGGTCCAGTCTTTTAGCTGGGTATTCAAAATAAAAAAGATCTTTGCCAGCGGATAGTTCTGCTTCATAGTGCTCAGCAGTCGTGCCAATGCAGGGCGGAAGTACCACATATCGTTTTCTGTCCAGTTAGCATACTTATATTCGCCTGGGTTCTCGCCTGTCCAGCTGTCGTTGGTTCCAGCAAGGCAGAAGATGATATCGGGCTCACCAAGATACGCCACGCGAGTGTTGAACGAACGTGGCTGATAATTCTCATTCTGATAACCGAAATAGCCTACGGTCGAGCCGCTCCACGAGTTGTTGGTTTCAAGTTGCCAGCCCATGCGCTCTATCACCTGATACCACCACGTCTGTTCGACCTTCTTGACATCATTGTTCTTCTTCTCCCATGTGCTTCCTTCTGGAGCATACCATGGTTCGTGCGTCGAAGGAATAGAACCCTCGAATGTAGAATAACTGTCACCGAAGATTGTGACGCGCGTCTGTGCCATTGCCATTACTGGCAGTATGAGCATAAGAAAAAGATAGATTTTTCTCATCGTATGAAAGGTTAAAAGTTTATTAAAATCTGTGCAAAGATAACAATAATTTCGATTCGATGGTCAAAATCGCATAAAAAAAGTAGAGAGTTGGCGACCGGACTACCCAACTCTCTACGATATTGATGATTTATTAACTCAAACAAAAGTTCCGAAGAACTTTTCAATTAACGCAAATTCAATGTGTTATTTTTTGCCACATACATTGCGCTGGTGCGGTTCATGCCCTCAAGATAGAACATTACACCCTTTTTAACACCCTTCTTTAATACCTTTCCAAAATTTTTCATAACCATAATTTATTACAATACCTTAAAAATAACTAACTGTGGCATAGCCACTTAAAACTTTGGTTTTAAAAAATAATTTCAATATTTAACTGTCCGGTTTATGTTCCGACACCGCAAAGTTATATCACTTTTCTAACTCCACAATCATTCGACCTCCAAAATCGTTCAATCGGTTGCAGTATTGATATTCTTTGCAAATTATATCTTGCAAATGACCTATGATTAGTAGCAAAAAAAAGCCACTTCTGATGAGATTGTCAGAAATGGCTATACATATTTTGGTCGGAAAAGGGGTTATTATTCTTAATTAAAAACTGCGCTGAATATTGCGTCGCTCGCTCCGCTATTGTCCTTCACATAGGCTCCAGCTTTTGTTCCAGCCTCTTTCAGGGCTTTGCTATCGGTCATGAAAGTCTTCATGATGGCATCGTAACCAACTGCATCGCCGATAGTGAAACCTCCGCCCTCGGCGAGCAGGCCCAATGCCTCGCGGAATGCCTGATGGTTAGGACCGAAGATTACCGGAATGCCATAGACAGCGGCTTCGAGTGTATTGTGAATGCCTACGCCAAAGCCTCCGCCGATATAAGCCACGTCACCATAGCGATATATGCTGCTCAGGAAACCAATGGCGTCGATGATGATGCAATCGACATTCTTCACCTTGCTCTCATCGAGCTGAGAATAGCGCATAAATGGGCGCTTGAGTCTGGCGATGATGCTCTGCACATGCTCCTCGTGTATCTCGTGAGGCGCTATGATAAGCTTCATCTCTGGATGCGCGTTGAAGTGCTCGAGCAATATTTCCTCATCCTTTGGCCACGACGAACCTGCCACGAGGATGAAGTCGGACGTCGAGCGGAAGTCGGCTGCCCACTGGTATTGCTTGGCCTGCTGCTGAATGGAGAGCACACGGTCGAAACGAGTGTCGCCACAGACGGTTACATTATTAATATTAATGCTATTGAGCAATGCCTTCGACTTCTCGTCCTGGACAAAGAGATGCTGGAACATATGAAGCACAGGACGCATCACACCTCCATACCATTTGAAGAACACCTGCTTCTCGCGGAAAATGCCGCTGATGAGATAGACAGGAATATTGCGTCGGTTCAGTTCCTCGAGCATGTTGCCCCAGAACTCATACTTCACGAAGAACACCTTCTCGGGCTTGACAATATCTATAAACTTCATTGCCTCCGACTTCTTATCATAAGGCAGATAGCAGATGATATCGGCACCCTTGTAGTTCTTCCTCACCTCATACCCCGACGGACTGAAGAAGGTGAGCAGAATCTTGTATTCAGGATATTTCTCGCGGAGCTGCTCGATGAGCGGACGTCCCTGTTCGAATTCGCCAAGGCTGGCTGCATGAAACCAGATGATGCGTGGATTCGGACAGAACTTCCTAAGTTCAGCCATCTTTTCGGCAAGAACCTCTGCCCATTGGTCGCGTCCCATCTCCATCTGCATGGCCTTCTGCTTGCCCACCGAAGCCGCAATCTTGATACCCCTGACGTATGTGTCGATTGCTATGTTATACAGTAGATTCATTGCTTACAGAGTTTCTACGGCCTTACGTGCACGGCGCAACGATTCCTCACGTCCAAGCATATCGGTAATGGCAAAGATCTGTGGGCCACGAGCTGCGCCTACGAGCGTCACGCGGAAGGCATTCATCACTGCTCCTGTCTTGTACTCCTTGCTTGCAATCCACTCCATAACCTTTGGCTCAAGGGTCTCGCCAGTCCAATCATCCTGTGCCTCAAGGAAATCGCAGAGTTCCGATACATACTTTGGAGCCTCAGGCTTCCACCACTTCTTGAGCGACTTCTCGTCAAACTCTGTAGGTGCGGCAAAGAAGAAGTTACACTGCTCCCACAGTTCCTGTGGAAGGTTGATACGCTCCTTCATCATCTGCACCACGGTCTTGACATACTCATCGCTCTTGGCATCTGCGCCATGTTCGGCAATCTGTGTCTTGAGAGTATCTACAAGCATCTGCTCGTCGCACTCCTGCAGATAATGATGGTTGAACCAGAGGAGTCGCTTGATGTCGAAGTGAGCACCATTCTTCGAACACTTGGCAAGGTCGAAGAGGCTGATCATCTCGTCCATAGTCATGAAATCCTGGTCATTGCCAGGGTTCCAGCCAAGCAATGCAAGGAAGTTGACCACAGCCTCAGGCAGATAGCCGCACTCGCGATAGCCAGAATAGGTTGTGTCGGTGCCTGGTACGTTCCACAGCAATGGGAACACAGGGAAGCCATACTTGTCGCCATCGCGCTTCGAGAGCTTGCCGTTGCCTTCAGGTGCAAGGAGCAGAGGCAGATGTGCAAACTGTGGAGCCTCCCAGCCGAACGCACGGTAGAGGAGGACATGCAGTGGTGACGATGGCAGCCACTCCTCGCCACGTATCACATGAGTGACCTCCATCAGGTGGTCATCGACTATGTTAGCCATATGATAGGTAGGCAGCTCGTCGGCACTCTTGTAGAGCACCTTATCGTCGAGGATGCTTGAGTTGATGCGCACTTCGCCACGGATAAGGTCGTTGACCAGAACCTCCTCGCCTGGCTCAATGCGAAAACGCACCACATAGTTCTCGCCATTGTCGATGAGGCGCTGAGCCTCTTCCATGCCGAGGCTGATGCTGTTGCGCATATTGCCGCGAGTCGAAGCGTCATACTGGAAGTTAGGAGTAGCGGCACGTGCGGCATCGAGTTCTTCCTTGGTGTCGAATGCATAGTAAGCCTTGCCACTGTCAAGCAGCACCTTCACATATTTCTTATAGATGTCGCGGCGCTCACTCTGGCGATATGGGCCATGGTCACCGCCGAAGCCTACGCCCTCGTCGAATTCAATACCGAGCCACTTGAACGAATCAAGGATATACTGTTCTGCACCCGGCACAAAACGCTGGCTGTCGGTGTCCTCGATACGGAACAGCAGCTTGCCACCATGCTGGCGTGCAAAGAGATAATTGTAAAGACATGTGCGCACACCACCAATGTGGAGAGGTCCAGTCGGTGATGGAGCAAATCTAACTACTACAGGTTTTTCCATTTCTATATTGCTTTTATATTATTCGATATTCTCGAGCAACTTGACAAGATCCTCATCGACCTTGGTGAGCTTTGCCTTACAGAAGTTGAGCAGCTCGATGGCCTTGGCGGTGAGGCTGCATAATTCGTCAACGTCACAATTGGGATTCTGGAGCTTCGACACAATCTGTTCGAGCTCCTTCATTGCATCTGCATATTTCAAGTTGTCTGCCATATTTCGCATATAAATAGGCTGCAAAGATAATCTATATTTGACAAAATAACAAAAAATGAGATAGAAAACAACAAATAATCGACAGAAAGCTTGGCAATTTGTAAAATATGCTATAACTTTGCGTCGCTTTTTTGGTCTAACAATCAAAAAGATAGAATGGCAAGGGTTTCGGCTCTGACCCATCGACTTAATTTGGAAGAGTTTCCAGCTCGACCTCTATTATTAACATTTTAACTACATTACAACTATGTACTTGGATTCAGCTAAGAAGGAAGAAATCTTCGCAAAGTATGGTAAGGGTGCTACTGACACTGGTTCTCCAGAGGCTCAGATCGCATTGTTCTCTTTCCGCATCGCTCACCTCACTGATCACCTCCGCGCAAACCACAAGGATTACGCTACAAGCCGTTCTATGAAGATGCTCGTAGGTAAGCGTCGTCGCATGCTCGACTACCTCGCAAAGAAGGACATCAACCGTTACCGTGCTATCGTTAAGGAACTCGGTCTCCGTCGATAAGAAGGTGCTCACTTCCATCAAGTGAAAAAA
>JAEDEY010000118.1 GCA_016293065.1 Bacteroidales bacterium | reverse complement strand
GTGTTCTATGGCATCACTTCTGCCAATATCGACGAGGCGCTCCGTCTCAACCCTGCCGACATCTGCGGCTACAAGGTGTTCCTTGGCTCTTCGACAGGTGGCATGCTCATGAACGATGCCTCTCTGCTTCGCCAGCTTTTCGAGAGCACACAGCGCACCATCGCCGTCCACAGCGAGAGCGAGGACATCATCCGTGCCAACCGTCAGCGCATCCTTGCTGGGTTCGAGGCTAAAGAGGGCAAGGCTGTCGATGACGTGCCAGTAGATTATCATCCTGTGATCCGAAGCACCGAGGCATGTGTCGCTACTACCAATCAGGCTATCCGTCTTGCCAAAGAGACTGGTGCCAACCTGCATATCTGCCACATCACTACCGAAGCCGAGTTAGCGTTGCTCGAACGCGGTGAGATCGACGACAAGAAGATCACAGCCGAGGCCTGCGTGGCTCACCTCTGGTTCTGCGACGAAGACTACAAGCGATTAGGCACTGCCATCAAGTGCAATCCTGCCATCAAGACTCGCCAAGACCGCGAGGCTCTGCGCCAAGGTCTCACCAACGGCCTCATCGACACCGTTGCTACCGACCATGCTCCTCACTGCATGAGCGACAAGCAGGGTGGTGCCATCAAGGCAGCTTCAGGTATGCCAAGCGTTCAGTTCTCATACCTCGCCATGCTCGAGCTTGCCAAGCAGGGTATCGTCAGCCTCGAAAATGTCGTGAAGCTGATGTGCGAGAACCCAGCCAAACGCTACAGGATTGCCGACCGTGGCAGCATACAGCTCGACGCCAAAGCCGACATGGTGCTCATTGCCGACAACGAAACCCTTACTGTCTGCCCCGACACTATCCTCTCGAAGTGCGGATGGTCGCCATTCGAAGGTGTGACTTTCAGCAACAAAATAATGAAGACTTGGGTCAATGGCATTGAGGTCTTCGACCATAACAACCCGATAGCACAACGACCTGCAGCAGGACAAAAGATTGAATACTATGGATGAATTGCACCTTATCGACATCGAGGCAGTGGTCAAGCACAAGGTCCCAAAGTACTATCCGAAAGTTCCTAAGTGGGTCTTCCGCTTTGCCGAATGGCTGATATGCCAGAAGGAGATGAACAATATCATCACCGAACTGCGCGACGTGAAGGGTGCCGACTTTGCCGATGGCATGACCCGCATCCTCAACGTCAACTACACCATCAGCGGCATGGAGAACATCCCCGACGATGGCAGGTTCATCTTCGTGTCCAATCATCCGCTCGGCGCATTCGACGGCATATCATACATCAAGGTTCTCGGCCACAAGTACCCGAAGTTCAAGGTCATCGTCAACGACATGCTGATGTACATCTACAATATGCGTCCGGTCTTCTTGCCTGTCAACACCCTCGGCGCACAGAAACGCAGCGACATGGAGGCAATAGATGCGGCATACAACGATGCCGAGACTCAGCTCCTCTCCTTCCCTGCCGGCTTCTGCTCTCGCTGGATCGACGGCAAGATACAGGATGTACCCTGGAAGAAATCCGTTATCACTCAAGCAATAGAATCAAAACGCGACATCATACCTATGTATTTCGGCGGACGCAACTCCATCACGTTCTACGCGGTCGAGTGGTTGCGCCGTGTCGCAGGCATGAAGTTCAACATCGGTCTCATCCTCCTGCCTTGGCAGATGGTGAAGACCGCCAAGAACAAGACGTTCTCAATCACTATCGGCAAGCCTATCCCATGGCAGACGTTCGACAAGAGCAAGACACCGACCGAATGGGCACAATGGCTGAGAGAACAGAGTTACGCACTTAAATAAGTATAAGGTTAAACAAATGCTCGAACAAATTATCGCTCCTCTCGACAAGGAGATATTGAAAGAAGAACTGAACAGCGCCCGCCTTCTGCGTCACGCACGCAAGGGAGGAAACGACATCTACATCTTCACCGCACATCAGTGCCCTAATCTCATGCGCGAAGTGGGACGACTTCGCGAGATTGCCTTCCGCGAGGCAGGTGGCGGCACAGGATTGTCATGCGACATCGACGAATACGACACGATGGACGAGCCATACTGGCAGCTCATTGTGTGGGATCCAAAGGACGAACAGATTCTCGGAGGCTATCGTTATATCCATGGCACTAATGTCAGGTTCAACGAATCAGGCGAGCCAATCCTCGCTACCTCTCACATGTTCGGTTATTCCGACAAGTTCAAGTCAGAGATACTGCCAAAGATGATTGAGCTTGGACGTTCGTTCGTGATTGTCGATCATCAGTCAAGCCGCTCGGGAGCCAAGGGTATGTTCACTCTCGACAACCTCTGGGATGGTCTTGGAGCCCTCTCCATCATCCACCCCAATACCCATTACTTCTATGGCAAGTTCACCATGTATCCTTCGTTCACACCTCAGGGACGAAACATGATACTCTACTTCCTCAAGAAGCATTTCCCCGACCCCGACAACCTCGTCTGGCCGTTCAATCCTCTGCAGACCGACACCGACGAAGATGCCATGAAGCGACTCTTCGTCCACGACACGTTTGCCGACGACTATAAGGTTCTGAACACCGAGGTGCGCAAACTCGGCTTCAACATCCCTCCTCTCGTCAATGCCTATATGTGCCTCTCTCCAACAATGAAGATGTTCGGCACTGCCATCAACGATGAGTTTGGCGATGTAGAAGAGTCGGGCATCCTCATCAAGATTGACGAGATTGCAACCGAGAAGCATAAGAGATATATCGAGACGTATCTGGAGGAGGTCGAGGCAGAAGAAAAGGGAAGTTAAAGAAGATAAAGGAGATAAAGACAAATGAAGTTTGTCACAAGGACTATTATCTCCTTTAACTCCCCCAAAAACTCAAAGCAGCCCGTGCTCTACCTGAATGCAGATATCTTCGAGTTCCTTGTCTTTCCCGTCTGGCTCCCACACTCCTTTGAGGCTCACGCCGAACAGTGCGCCGAAGCTCTGCCAGAAAAAGGCGCGGGTCTTGCCGAGAAACTCCCTGATGAGCGAATATGACGACCTGTGACACTCACGGTCAATCAGCCTCACCAACAGCTTGCCCTGCCTGAAGTTAAGTCTCTTGAGCTGAGGCTTATACTGGGCAAATAAGTTTTTCTCAAGCTGCTTGAAGTATTTCCTCTGGTCTTTCTCCTTCGGGATAAACTGGATAGTGTCATACACCTGAACCAACAGGTCGCGGGCAGCTTTGGCAATCGGCAATGTCTTCTTGACATCATTTACCATTCGCCAATATTCCAATTCACGTTTCCGTGATGTAAACTTCTTCTTATTGAAACAATAGACATGACCCAATCGCACTATTGCTACCGTATCCTTCTTCTCAGGATCGACGTAAGCCTGGAGCATCCCCTCCTGAACATGACTCACTACCTGGGCTCTCAGCTCAGGCACGACAGCCATGGTTAGGCAACAGCATATAATTGTCAATACTAATCGTTTCACGCTACAAAGTTAGCATAATATTATCACTTATGAGTAAATTTGCCATTTTTTTAATGATTTTTTACCTATTGTTTTCTTCTTCGAGTGTCTATGGACAACAAGATTCAATCTCCGATTGGCAAGAACAGGTGCTTTCACTCATCGATGCCGACAGTTTCAGCGAGGCTTCCTACGGCCGTTTCATGGAGTTGTTAGCCGACCTCGAACTCAATCGTGGCGACACTATCTTCCCTGTACGCATCCGTCAGAACATCATCCTCAGCAGCAATGCCTGTCTCAACATCCGCGAGGGTTTCCACAATGCCACTGCCGACAAGGTTGCCAATGGCAAGGCTTACCGTGGCGATATGTGGAGCCACACCGTGCGCTACAAGCTGCAATATGGCAAGAAGTGGACAGCAGGCTTTGTGCTCGACAAGGATGCTGGCGAAAAATTCCGTCATCAGTTCCCGTCGTTCGACAGCTACAGCGGCTTTGTCTCTTTCTCTCCTGCGCCTTCATCCCAAAGCAGCAACATCAGGATTGCCAAAGCCATTATTGGCAACTACCGCCTGCGCCTTGGCTCTGGTCTCATCCTCAATCAGGCATTCTCTTTGGGCAAGAATGTACAGTCTGAGGCATTTATGACAAGCGGCACGACCATCTCGCCACATTCCTCGACCGACCAACACAACCGTATGCAAGGTGCCGTTGCCGATGTTAGATTAGGCAGTTTTTCTATCATTCCTTTCATTTCTTTCAGGCAAATAGATGCCGTGGTCCAAGACGATACCATCACGAGTATCCCGACCGATGGCTATCATCGCACCATCGGCGAGGCACGCAAACGCAATGCCGCCTCGGTGTTCAATGCAGGCTTGCATCTCTCTTTCTTTGGTGAATGGTATAATATTGGAGGCAATGTGCTCTATACTCGCTTCTCCCATGTCTTCTATCGTCCTCTTCGCGCGTACAATAATAATTATTTCCGTGGTAAGGAGCTGCTACAGGGTTCGATCGACTATCACGCTCGTCGCTTTGGCTTTCACCTTCGGGGCGAGACTGCCATCGACCAGGGGCTCAACATCTCTTCGGTCAATCAGATCAGCCACAACATCGGCGAAGACTGGCAGGCGGCATTGTCTTATCGATATTACAGCCGACATTATCAGCAACTCTATGCTTCGAGCGTTTCAGAGAGCAGCAGTATGCAGGGAGAACAGGGCGCAACGCTCTCGCTCTCAGGCTCTCCACTGCCCTATTGGCAAATGACTCTCTCTGCCGACTACTTCCATTTCTCCAATGTGCAATATGGCTTCGACCAGCCTTTCTCGGGGTTCGACTCTCGCGTGTCAGCCCAATATGTCAAGCGCAATCTCGACCTGCGTCTCACCTATCGTCTGAAGTCAAAGAAAGACACCAACCACAGTCTCGACATTGTCGGTTCATACATCTTCTTCGATGCTCTCAAATTCAAGACGCAAGTGCGCTGCAAGGTCTTTGTACCTTATAATGACAAAGGTTCTGAAGAAAAGTTGACAACAGACAATAGCGTTGCCTTATCTTCCAGATTCGGCTATGCCATTGCCCAATCCATATCATGGCAGCGCGAGGGACATCCATTGTCTGCCGAGCTGCAAGGCTGTTGGTTCGATGCGCCCAACTATGCAACGCGTCTATATCTGTCTGAAAAGAATGTCCTCTACGGCTTCTCTATCCCCATGCTCTATGGCAAAGGCATCCGCGCCTCAGCCACCGCATCATATCGAATGGGGAAGCACCTCATAGCCGAACTCAAATACGCCCTCTACCACTATCTGGATCGCGACCATATCAGCAGCGGACTCCAGCAGATATGGGGCCAGAATCAATACAACC
>JAEDEY010000117.1 GCA_016293065.1 Bacteroidales bacterium | reverse complement strand
ATAAGGCGCACATAAGGCGCTGAGAAGGGACTTTATTATATATGACGCAAATACTTTTACAAATGTTACAAACTTGATATATGTATTTGGAAAAAAAGCATTATATTTGCACAAAAAATCCTGAAAATTTATAAAACTTAATAATGTAGTGCTTCCCTCCAAGAGATTGCCAATCTATAATAGCAAAACATAATGAACCCAGCTGTCTTTACAAGGTGCAAGGGCAGCTGGGTTTGTGTTAGTGGTCAGTTTTTTGGAGTGAGGGTAATCAGGGGGATGAGCATTTCTTCGAGCGAGATACCTCCGTGCTGGAAAGTGCCACTGTAGTATGTGGCATAATAGTTGAAATTGTTGGGGTAGGCGAAGAAGTCGCGACCTGACGTGAAGATATAGCTTGTGGAGAGATTGACAGTTGGGAGTCCGAAATCTGTAGGTCGGTTGACTTCAAATATGGCTTTCGACTGGCAATTCAGGTTTTTTCCAAGCTTGTAACGCAGGTTGGTGTTGACATTTCGGTCACCAATCACTTTGATAGGGTTGTCAACTCTGATAGTGCCATGGTCGGTGGTCAGTATGACCTTATATCCCATGTCAGCAATGGCACGGAAGAGATTGATAGTAGAACTATGCTCAAGCCATGTGCGGGTGATGGCACGATAGGCAGCCTCGTTGTTTGCGAGTTCTCGCACTGTCTTCGACTCTGTGCGGGCATGAGAGAGCATATCGATGAAGTCGAGCACAACGACATTGAGCTGGTTCTGCTTCAGAGAGTTGAGCTGTGCTACATAACGCTCTCCGAAATTGGTCTCATAGATTTTGTTGTATGAGAAAGAATAACGCTTGCGGAAGCGGTCGAGCTGCGATTGGATGAGTGGTTCCTCGTTGATGTTCTTGCTCTCTTCTGCGTCCTCATCGACCCATAGGTCGGGAAACATACGAGCAATGCTATCGGGCATCAGTCCGGAAAAGATGGCATTGCGCGAATATTGTGTTGCAGTAGGGAGAATAGAGCAATATATGTCTTCGTGGCAAGTGAAATACTGTGATAGGATAGGTTGAATTACTCGCCATTGGTCGAGACGTAAATTGTCGATAACGATGAAAAACAGCTTCTCACCCTTGTCGATTTCTGGAAATACCACTTTGCGGAAAATATCCGGACTCATAAGCGGACGTTCCTCGCTATGGTCATGGCGAAGAATCTGTTGAATCCAGTCTTTGTAGTTGCGTCGTATGAATTTGGCAAAAGCTGCATTTGCATCCTGTTTTTGAAGCAGCAGCATCGAGCTGAGATTTGTGTCGTTGCTGTCGGTGAGTTCCAGCTCCCAATGCACTATTTTCTTATATACCTCGACCCAGTCAGCAAAATTTCTGGCGTTGTCGATTGCTATCGAGAGTCGCCCAAATTCTTGCTGGTAGCCGCTTGTCTGCTGTTGTTGGGTAATCTCGCGGGCATGAAGTGTCTTTTTGATACTGAGCAGCATCTGGGTGGGCAGAACGGGCTTGATAAGATAGTCGGCAATCTTGCTGCCTATTGCTTGATCCATGATGTTCTCTTCCTCGCTCTTGGTGATCATCACGACAGGGGTAGCTGGGCTAATCTCTTTTATTGCAGAAAGAGTCTCGAGTCCAGACAGTCCAGGCATGTTCTCGTCGAGGAATATGATGTCGAACGATTCTGTTCTGACAAGATCGAGAGCGTCTTGCCCATTGGTGGTGGTACTCACCTCATATCCCTTGTTCTGGAGAAAGAGGATATGTGGTTTCAAGAGGTCTATTTCGTCGTCTGCCCAAAGTATTCGCATATTACTTGTTGTTTTATCATTAATCTATTCTTATTCCGATCTATATCCCATACGTCTCTTTAGCCCATTGGAAATAGTCGTCGAAGGTCCTGCCACTGAGGAGGGCACGGAAATTAGCTTCAGAGATGTCGATCATATAAATGCCTTCAGGAATGATCAGCGAGGTTGAACGATCCATACGGTCATGATAATCAAGCAGGGCGTCAAGATTGTCGAACTTGCTGATCACGAGCACCGAGAGGTCGCCAGTGGTGATGATTTCTAGGTCGAAGTCCTTGACTAGATAGTTCTCGAAGTTGAATTTGGCGATTTCGAAGAGCAGGTCGTTCTGCGAGATGCTGTCGGTCTTGTAGGCGAGGAGCAGGAGCTGTGGAATCTCGTCATCGTCGATAAACATCATCGAACTATCGGCTTTTGCTCCATCCTGAAGCAGAGAGTTGTTCCACATCATGCTCTTGACCATGGTACCAGCCTGCACATATCTGCCTTCATGTATGCCCTTTACCATCTGGCTTGCCAATGGAGAGACATCGCTCGAAGGGTAAGTGGCTGTGAGTCGTTCAAGGGCCTCGCGGAAAGACTCAGTGTCGCCCTCCTGAACGTAGCTAAGAGCATCGAGGAAGAGGAACTTCGGCATCAGCTTCGACAAAGGCCAGTGTTCTTGCACCCACTTGTAGTTGTCGTGCACCTTCTGGCTCTCGTTGGCATGATAGGCATTGTATGATGCGATGTAGAGCGAGTCTTCCTTTTGTGCCATTTGGCGAAGGTTGTCGATATAGTTGGGGTCGCTTACCGCAACTGCATAGGCAGAGGCAGGGAAGGAGTGCATGAGTTTCTGACGATAAATCTCTGCCTTGGAGTTCTGTTTCATGCGCATATACATCAGGTATATAGCATAGTACATGTCGAGGCGATGTGAGGTCTGCGGATAGCGTTGTTCCAGTTGCTCGAAGGTCTGGATTGCCAAAGGCAGGTTTTCGAGCTTCTCGTTGATGATGACACCCATGTTGTACAATCCTTCCTCAATCAGGCTGTTGGCATTGTCCTTGTCTGCCTCGGTGAAAGGAATCTGTGCAAGATAGTATTCGCGCTGATGAGGGTCGCCGATTGCCTTGGTGTCAATGATAGAAGCAGAGTCGCTCGCAGCCCGTTCTTCCTGAACGGCAGCTTCGTCAGTCGCAGGCGTATGGCCATTTTCTTCTGCGTCAGAGTCGAAATTGAGAGCGACCTCTGTCTTGTTCTTGCGTCGCCAGTTGTCTTCTGGCCGTCGTGAGCCCCAGATGCGTTGGAACTCATTCTTTCCAGCATTGACCACTGCCTTATTGTAGAAGTACCATGAGTCGTCCTTCTCGCCCACAATAGGCTGCTGCTCATTGTTTGCGAGAGGGTCAGCCTCGTCTGATACGCGCTCGTTATAATCTGCCAAAGCCTCTTGTTCCATCGCCTCTTTTTCTGCTTTTATCAATTCTTTGATCTTGCGGTCTATTATGCGGATGATTTCTGATTCTGGCAATGAAGCCAAATGTAGCAGGGAGTCCTGCAAGGCAACGGTCTCGGCATGAGACTGAAGTTCGTCGAGCACACCCGAGAGTCGGGCTATGTCCTTGTATTTCGGATAGTCGCTTTTGATGATGCCTAATGCAGTGGCATAGGCTTTCTGAGCCTTGACATAATCGCCTTGAGCAAAAGACACTTCGCCCATTCGGAGAGCAGCCACAGCCTTGTCCATGCCGTTTCGCGTGCTCTTCTCCAGGGCTTGTTCAAATAGTCCTATGGCAGCAGTGGTGTCACCTCGCAGTAGAGCCACATTACCGAGTGCGTAATAGATTTGATCGAGGTATTCGGCATTGCGTTTCTGACGTCGGTAGGTTTTGAGTTTCTTCTCAGTCTTTTCGAGGCTTGCCGATTGCAGCACGCGTGTCTGGGCGATGCGTGCATTGAATTGTGTCTTGTAGTTCTTTGCCTTGGCTATCACCTCGCCATAGGCCTGATAGGCACCTGCGTTGTTGCCATGGTTCTCTTCGAGTTGTGCAATAAGGAAGAGGGTGCGTGCTTTCTGTTCTGCCGTCTGCCATCCTTTGTTGGCTTGCCTAAGATAGTTGACGATGGTTCCGCCATCGTCCCCCCGCTGCAGCAGTATCTCGGCCATTGCCAACGAAAACTCATACTGTAGCTGCTTGGGCAACTTCTGGTATTCAGGCAGCTGGCTCAACGATTTCTGGTCGGTATATTTCTTCTGAGGAACGACAAGGTTGAGCTCGGCTTCAGCCTCATATGTGTAACCCTGAACAGCATGGCAGCGAGCCACCCAGATGTGACATTCGGCAATGACCATCGGCTTCCACCAGAAATGGCGTGCCGTATATGAGAAAGTGGCAGCAGATGAGAGGAAATCGCCCTTATAGAACTGAGCCTTGCCGTCGAGCAGCCAGGCATTGTGGATATAAGGATTCCATTCACCATGGGTCAGCCACTCCTTCTCCTTCTGCGATGGGTTCTCCTTGCGCTTGGGTTTATTAGTGATGCTGCGCGTCTGAACGGCTTTTTTGCATTTGTCGATGGCGCGATCGAAATCGGCATTGGCTGCTACTTCTTTCTGTCCGACAAGACGATAGACGGGATGAGGAGCAAGGAGTCGGGTATAATCGTCGTTGTCGGCCTGTTCCATTGTCTCAAGTCCTTGCTTGTATGCCTCCTTGCCGTTGAAGAGGATGTTGTATTTGGTGGTCAGTCCGTACATACTGCGTGTAAAGGCCGTATTGCTCTTGCATGAGGTAAGGGCAATGAGGCTGATTGATGCGAATATTATGTATAGACTTGACTTTGTCACTACTGATTATCTACAGACGTGTCTCGTGGATATTTTATTTTTTTACCTTGTCGTTGCTGTGGTCGCCCGATGAGGCTGGACGGAAGCGACGTTCACGTACTATGAGGAGCACCTCGTCTTTGATCTGGTCGGGAATCTCTATGCCGCGAAGTTGCAGCGAACGCACCCAACCTGCTACTTCTACCTCTTTCAGTTCGTAGAAAACGTTGGCAAAGAGGTCTGCTTCTTTGTCGGCATATTGGTCGCTCTCACGCCCGCAGAATTCATCGAGTTCCTCATCGTCATAATAAATGATCTCTTTAGAAACAGCGGCAAGCAAGGAGTCTCGTTCGCATGTGGCATGTTGTCCGCAGCATTCTTCAGGCACTTCCTTTGTCACTTCGAAAGGTGAGGTCTCGTCAGGCTTTGCCGTTCCCTGTTCCACTCGCTTTTCGTAACGCTTATGTCCGATGAGCGAGAGTCCGAAGACGAGGAGCACCAGACATGCCAAGGATACGAGCAATACTAAAAATATTACCATAAATATCTTTTAATGTTATAATTTTTGAACTTCAAAGCCTATTGACTTGATATCATCCCAATAAGTCGGATATGACTTGGTCACTACCTGAGGACTGTCGATGAGTATAGAGCCTTCGGTGGTGACGAGCGCAAGTGGCGCGAATGCCATTGCCATGCGGTGGTCCTGATAGGT
>JAEDEY010000116.1 GCA_016293065.1 Bacteroidales bacterium | reverse complement strand
GGAGCGGGCGGCATTGCCCGCAAAATGGCTTATGCCCTGGCATCCAAGCCGCAGGGCTGTGAGTGTTATGCAGTGGCATCGCGATCGCTCGACAAGGCAGTGGCTTTTGCAAAAGAAAATGGCATCGCCAAGGCCTATGGCTCATACGAGGAGCTTGTTAGCGACCCTGCCGTCGATCTCGTCTATGTTGCGACTCCCCATTCTCACCACTTCGCTCATGCCAGCCTTGCCATCGCCCACGGAAAGCCTTGTCTTGTAGAGAAGGCGTTTGCTGCCAATGCACGCGAGGCAGAGCAGCTTCTGGCTCTTGCCAAAGAAAGTGGAGTGTTCGTGACCGAAGCGATATGGACGCGCTATATGCCAATGTCGCATAAGATAAAGGAAGTGATGGAAAGCGGAGTCATAGGCGAGCCTCGTGTTCTCACAGCCACTCTCTGCTATAACATCGAACATAAGGAGCGCATCATCCGTCCAGAACTCTGTGGCGGAGCCTTGCTCGATCTCGGTGTCTATGCGCTCAATTTTGCCCGTATGTACTTTGGTAATGACGTGCTGCGCACCGTCTCGAATGTACATTTGAGCGACACTGGCGTTGACCTCCACGAGTGCATCTCACTGTCTTATCGCGATGGTAAGATGGCGAACCTCCAGGCTGGTGCATTGTGCCAAAACGACCGCCAAGGCATCATCAGCGGAACCAAGGGTTACATCCGCATTGACAATATCAATTGCCCCGAACTTATCGAAGTCTATCAAGACAATTGCAAGATAGCGACCTATGAGAAGCCTGCCGAAATGATCAATGGCTACGAATACGAAGTCTTCGAATGCGAGCGTTGTCTTGCTGCTGGTTTGATGGAATCGCCACTCATGCCTCATGCCGAAACCCTCAGCGTGATGCGACAGATGGATCAGCTCCGAAAGGAGTGGGGAGTGACTTTTCCGATGGATTGAAAACGCACTGCCTCATAATAATTGAAGGTAAGGCCAACTTTTCTCAAAAGATCTTACAAGTCTGTTTTGCCCAGCATCCAAGCCCTATTGCACATTCTGTATTACATCCATCTTGTTATGCAGAGATTGCAATAGAGCGTATAATTAAACAACAAAAATACAAATAATACCAGTTTTGACCTCTTTATTTTGTGTCAATAAATCAAAAACTGCTCAATTATTCAATTTTTGCTCATTTTTTCTCAAATTACACGTTCTGCGAAATGATAAAGTTAAAAAATATGTTTATTTTTGCATAAAATAATTAAGAAAAGGTAATGGAAGAATATTCGTTATTGACAATCGAGGCATTCGCGCATTACATGAGAGGTGCTGTCACGCTCTTCTTTTTGTTTTGGAGTGTCAAGCTCTATAGCTACAAACGACGCAGCAGGATGATGCAGCTCCTGTTCTATGCCACAGCATTCCTGACCTTTAGTCATATAAAAGATGCGGTCTTCCTCTTCCCTGAGTGGAAGTACTCAATGTTTCTAAACGACATGGCTAGGATCGTGGACTTGCTGTTAATCCCACTGATATGCTCATTTTTCTTTGAGGCCGTACACCCAATGTCTATTACCAAAAAGCGCCTTATTAGACTATTGGTTTTACAGTTGATGTTTGTCCTGGCGTTTGTTCTCTATCCTGTTGAAGAAGTTGTCCATGCAGCACTCGCTTTTGACTTCATTCTTTCGATTATCACATTAGTGTATGTGCTGATATTTGCCGCCAAACATCATAAGTACATCACCGACAACTACTCCTACATCCACCGTATCGACGTGAATTGGGTTGTCGTTTCGTGTTTTGTGTATTTTTCTGCCCTGTTTTTCTATGCTTTTGCATTCGAGAAGACGACATGGCTGAGCGAGTCAATGTTCAATCTCTTCACCATCATCTTCTGGACTTTCCTCTTCCTATTTGCATGCCGACACAGACTCATCCGAATGTTCAGGCCTGAAGAGGCAGAAAAGCCTCATGAGAGCAATGCCAATGAAGAGAATGAAGCAATTATTGAAGAAACACAAACCATTAAACAATCAATTTCAGAACGAAACACCTTGATTGCCGAGCGTCTGCAGCAGATTATGGAGGAAAAAAAGGTCTATCTCAATCCTCTCGTCTCGCTAGGCGATGTGGCTCAGGCAATCGGCACCAACAAGACCTATCTGTCGGAGTATCTCAACAGCACATTGAAAACCACCTTCTATGACTATATCAACACCTATCGCATCGCCGAGGCTTGCCGCATCATCGATGCAATGCCTGTCAATGGTCGTAAGCCTATGACAGTGGTGGCAGAAATGAGTGGCTTCAACTCCCTCTCATCTTTCAACCGCTATTTCTCGAAAGTCAAGGAGATGAGCCCGAAGAGTTACTATTCCTCGAAAATAATTTGACCATCTTTAGTGAGCGCACTCTAAAGTCACTTCTATATTGCAGACTTTGGGTGCGCCTAGAATCAATTACTAAACACATTTTTTATGAAACACTTTACTCCTTTTCTTGCATTGTTCTTCTCAATGCTGATTTCATGCAGTTGGGCAAAAGCCCAGACATCTGGAACAGCGGCAAATCGTGTCGCCGTTAACGGCATCGCCTACAATCTTGACAAGGTGAACAAGACCGCCGCTGTCATAAACGAGGTTTACATCGATGAGGCAGGCAAAACACAGCAGCTATGTGACTTTTATTCGGGCGAAATCGTCATTCCTTCGTCGATCACTGTCGATGATACCCAATACACAGTGACTGAGATAAGCAGTGGCGCTTTTTACGTGCGCAAGATAACCAGCATCACAATGCCATCAACGTTGAAGAAAATCTGTGATCAAGCCTTTTCGATGTTGATAGGACTCTCCACGTTGACCATTCCCGCTTCTGTAGAAGAAATCGGTCAGGCAAGCTTCACGTTACTCCCGGACCTGAAAACTATCGTTGTCGAAGAGGGCAATACGCATTTCTGCTGCGAGCAGAATATGCTGATGTCGGCAAGCAAGACACGACTGCTCTGCCTCATAGATGCATACGACAATCAAAATCCGCTCGATATAATTCTCCCTTCTACAATCAAGTCAATTGATGACTTTGCCTTGAGTTATGATGAGTCCGTGAAGTCAATAGCTTTGCCTGAGGGACTTGAGACGATTGGACAATTTGCATTCGTTGCCACAGGCATCTCATCCATTGCCTTCCCTTCTACTGTGAGAAGTATAGGCGAAAGCTGTTTGGCAGAGACGCGCAATCTCAACGAGATAACCGTCAATGAAGCGAATCCTTATTATACTGCTGTCGATGGCGTGTTGTATGACAAGGACATCTCCAATCTCATCAAGGTGACGGTCGGTCACACTTCGTTGAGCATCCCAAAAACCGTCAAGACTATCGATTCTGATGCAATCAGCCAAACAAACATACGCACTCTCATCATTCCAAATACGGTTGAGTATTTGAAGAGCCTTGCCATATACGATAACGAAAAGCTCAAGACTCTTGTCATCGGCAGTAGCGTGAAAGAGATTGGTTTTAGGTCCATCTCTCGCAACCCGGTTCTGAAGTCGGTATTCTCGCGCAATCCTGAGCCAGTGGAGCTGTCTGAGGGTGACATGTTTGTAATCGGTCAAGATTCCATCCCTACGCTTTTTGTCCCTGAGGGGTCAAGTCAGAAATACGCCGCAACCAAGGGCTGGGACGTGTTTACCAACATCAGGGAGTACTCTTTGGCTGGTATCGACACATATTCAGGCGAGGCAAGTGCTGCATCGGTGGTGGTCGATGGATTGGCTTATGATCTCAATAAGCAGGAAATGACAGCCACAGTAGTGACTGATAGCTACATGGGCGAGAATGGATCCACAATCCTATGCGACCCTTATTCGGGATCCATTGTCGTCCCTGAGGAAATCACTGTCGATGGTGTCACCTATCCTGTGACCGAGCTTGGTAAATGCTGTTTCGCTATGAGAAAAATCGACAGTATCACATTGCCTTCGACGCTGAAGAAAATCAACTATCGTGGATTAAGCTCTGTGTGGGGACTCAAGTCAATCACCATCCCAGCTTCGGTCGAGGAAATCGAATCTGCCGCATTCACACTCAACTACGACCTTGAAGAAATTAAGATTGAAGAAGGCAACAAGCACTTCGTCATGGAAGGCAATATGCTCCTATCGGCCGACAAGACGCGCTTCCTCTATCTGTTGGGCGCAACCGACTGGAATAAAAGCATTGACCTGAAGCTTCCTGCCACAGTCAAGACGATCGATGATGCAGCTCTGTATGGCTCAGCTGCTGTGACTTCACTGACTCTTCCCGAAGGTCTTGAAAGCATTGGAGAAATGGGATTGGGTGGCATCAGCGTATCTTCTATTCATATCCCTTCTAGCGTAAAGTCGATTGGTGAGTTTTTCATGGTCTTTGCCGAAAACCTGAAGGAGATAACCCTTGGCGAAGGCAATGCCAACTTTGCTATGTCCAACGGAATGCTCTTGACCAAGGATATGACCGAGCTTGTGCTTATGCCGTGCATTCATGACAACTACCAGATTCCTGAGTCGGTGACAACCCTGAGGGATGCTTCTGCATCAAGCCTTCAAACAACATCTTTCGTCATCCCAGATGGGGTAAAGACCCTAAAAGAAATAGTTTGTGCTTTTAGTGAAATGCTCGAAACCGTGGTTATCGGCAGTGGAGTAGAGAATTGGGGAGAAGGCGCTTTCTGTTCATGTGAATCCATCAAGTCCATCTATCTCCGCTCTGAGAATGTGGTGACTCCTACTTTTGGTTATCAGTTCGAAAAAGCCCTCTACGACACCGCCACTCTCTACGTGCCTACAGGCACAAAAGGTCTCTATCAAGGCGACCCATATTGGGGTCAGTTCAAGAACATCGTCGAGTTTTCTGTCACCGACATCGAGTCAGTTATTGACCACACCGACAACTCTGCTATTGACCGCATCTACAACCTCGATGGTGCTGCTCAGCGCAGTGTCCGCGATGGTTTACAGATCTTGAGAATGAATGATGGCAAGACAAAGAAGGTAATCAGATGATTGGCTGATTATTAATATTCACAGAATCTTGTCAATGATAACAGTTTCATTGATGAAATGAGTTTGACACTTTGACAAATTATAACAACTAGGAAATTCAAATAGAATAGACAGCAAAAATCCCAGCATATTTCTATTGATATGCTGGGACTTTTTTATCTAATCAGTTCTTCTTCATGTAGTAAACCACGTTATGGCAGAGGTTGCGCAGATTCTCGATTACTGACTCAGGAGCGTCGTTGTTGATCTTGAAACGACGTGCTGTCTCGCTTCGTGTGAACTCCGACA
>JAEDEY010000115.1 GCA_016293065.1 Bacteroidales bacterium | reverse complement strand
CTGGTCTTCAGGATTGGAAGATTGCTGACAGCCTGCCAGCAAGAAAAGGCTGGCTGCCGCTGAAGAAAAGATAGAGGTTTTCATAGTGTATTGTTTTGGATAGTTAGAATGCAATGCTGACTCCTGTTCGTTCTTCAACGTCATAGTCGTCCTGATATTCGAACTGATCGAGCGAGAGCTGTCCGTTTTCGAGCACGGCATAAGAGTAATGAGTGATCCAGTCGCCGAGGATCATCATACGCGAAGAACGAGAGAGCATGAGGTCGAGCATGATGTGACGGTGTCCGAACAGAAGATAATCGGTATCAGGATGTTGTGCGATATATTGCTTGGCAAAAACGACGAGGTGTTCGCGAGTCTCGCCAAGATAATCAGGGAACTTACTGCCAGAAAGACGGCTATGGCGCGACCAGCGATGAGCAAAGGCCGTAGCCCAATCGGGATGGATGAGGCTATAGAGTTTCTGGCAGATCCGGCTTCGGAAAAAACCTGCCATCAGCTTGTATGCCTTAGTGTCTTCGCCTATGCCATCACCATGAGCAAGATACAGCTTCTTGCCCTGCAGCTCGGTCATCAAAGGCTCATGATGCACGATGGCACCTGTCTCCTGAGGGATATAGTCGAAGATCCAGATGTCGTGATTGCCCGTGAACCAATGCACCTTGATGCCACGGTCGGACATCTCGCCTATCTTGCCAAGGAAACGGGTGAAGCCACGAGGCACGACATGCTTGTATTCGAACCAATAGTCTATGATGTCGCCAAGCAGATAGAGCTCGTCGCAATCGTCGATGATGCTGTCGAGAAAACGCACCACACGCCGCTCGTAGTCAAGCGGCTTGTCCATCGTTCCTGCACCGAGATGCAGGTCGCTTATGAAATAGATTTTTCCCATCGTGAGGTTGTTACAGGAATCCCAATTCAAGTTTTGCCTCTTCTGTCATCATATCCTGATTCCATTCAGGCTCGAACACAAGATCGACCACACACGACGACACCTCGCGCAGGCCTTCGACCTTCATGCGGAGGTCTTCCATCAGGAAGTCGCCCTCGGGACACGAAGGAGCGGTGAGAGTCATGCGGATCTTGACATGACCGCCCTCCTCGACATCTATTCCATAGATAAGACCGAGGTCATAAATATTAACTGGAATCTCTGGGTCATAGACGAGCTTGCACACATCTACCACTTGTTTCTGTATCTCTAAAACTTCGTTTTCTGTCATAATATAGAATATTTTTGCGCAAATATGGCAAAAAAAATCTAAATACAAGCCATTTTATCCAATTTTTTATTATCTTCGCACCAATATTTATAATAAACAAAAGAATTAAATGGAAATAGAACAGCAATTAGCGGCAAGCATCAAAGCCGCAGTGAAAGATCTTTATGGCGTAGAACTTGCCGACAAGCAGGTTCAGATTTCTCCTACCCGCAAGGAGTTTGAGGGTCACCTCACCGTGATGGTGTTCCCATTCATGAAGCAGTGTCAGAAATCTAACCCAGAGGAGCTGGGTCGTGAGATTGGCGAATGGCTCGTGGCTCATGAGGCTCTCGTGGGCAAGTACAACGTCATCAAGGGTTTCCTCAACATGAGCATCAATGCTTCGTCGTGGGTAGATAAGCTCAAGAAGATATATGACAACGAGAACTATGGCATCCAGCCTGTGACCGACCAGTCGCCTCTCGTGATGATCGAATATTCATCGCCTAACACCAACAAGCCGCTTCACCTCGGACACCTCCGCAACATCCTCTTGGGATGGTCACTCTCACAGATCCTCGAGGCGTGTGGCAACAAGGTGGTGAAGACCAACATCGTCAACGACCGTGGCATACATATCTGCAAGTCGATGTTGGCTTGGCAGAAGTGGTTTGACGGAGCTACACCCGAGAGCGCAGGCAAGAAGGGCGACCACCTGATTGGCGACTGCTATGTGGCATTCGACAAGCACTTCAAGGCAGAGGTGAAGGAGATTCTCGCCAACGACCCAGAGGTCAATGCCATCGTGAAGGAAGACGATGAAAAGACAGCCGAGGCACGCAAGGCAGCTGCCGAAGCCAAGTCACCGCTGATGCAGGAGGCTCGCGAGATGCTCCGCAAATGGGAAGCCGGCGATGCCGAAGTGCGTGCGCTCTGGTCAAAGATGAACGAATGGGTATATGCCGGATTCGACGAGACATACGCTCAGATGGGTGTGGGCTTCGACAAGATATATTACGAATCAAATACATATCTTGAGGGCAAGGACATAGTGCTCGACGGACTGGAGAAAGGTCTCTTCTTCCGCAAGGACGATGGCTCGGTATGGGCAGACTTCACCGAACAGGGTCTCGACCAGAAGCTCCTGCTCCGCAAGGACGGCACCTCGGTATATATGACCCAGGACATCGGAACAGCCAAGCTCCGCTATCAGGACTACCCTATCGACAAGATGATCTACGTGGTGGGCAACGAGCAGAACTACCACTTCCAGGTTCTGTCGCTCCTCCTCGACCGCATCGGCTTCAAGTGGGGCAAGGATCTCGTGCATTTCTCATACGGCATGGTGGAACTGCCAAACGGACGCATGAAGAGCCGCGAAGGAACCGTGGTCGATGCCGACGACCTGATGGCAAGCATGATCGACGATGCACGTCAGGCAAGCAGCGAGCGACTCGCAGACATGCCTGAGGCTGAGAAAGAAGATGTGTATCGCATCATCGGACTCGGTGCATTGAAGTACTTCCTGCTCAAGGTCAACCCAGTGAACAATATGGTGTTCAATCCAGAGGAGTCAATCGACTTCAACGGCAATACAGGTCCTTTCATACAATACACCTACGCACGCATCCAGTCGCTCATCCGCAAGAGCGGTCTTGAGAGCTTCAGCATCGACAACGACGTAGAGATCTCGGAGAAAGAACAGACCATCATCCAGAAGCTCGTTGACTTCGAGAGCGTGGTGCTCCGTGCCGGCAAGGAGTTCTCGCCTGCACAGATCGCCAACTACACCTACGACCTCGTGAAGGAATACAACCAGTTCTATCACGACTGCCAGATCCTGAAGGAAGAAGACGAGAAGAAGCGCAACTTCCGCCTCGCGCTCTCGGCTTGCGTGGCTCGCGTGGTGAAGACCGCTATGCGACTGCTCGGCATCGAGGTTCCAAACAGAATGTAATTATCAATAAACTATCTTGGCTGACAAAGCCAAACAAGACTTAATGGCTGACAACAATCAACATAATACTATAGAAGAACAGATGGCGGCTGCCGAATATGGCAGCGACGCCATCAAGCATCTCGAATGGACAGAGCACATCCGTCTTCGCCCCGGTATGTATATCGGCAAGCAAGGCGATGGCTCCCATTCAGATGATGGCATCTACATCCTGCTCAAGGAGGTGATCGACAACAGCATTGACGAATACGCCATGGGCTTCGGCAAGCGAATTGACGTGAAGGTGGCTGACGATGGCATGGTGAGCGTGCGCGACTTCGGCCGTGGCATACCTCTCGACAAGCTCGATGCCTGCGTATCGGAAATCAATACCGGAGGAAAATACGACAACTCGGTGTTCAAGAAGTCGGTGGGTCTCAATGGCGTGGGTCTTAAGGCTGTCAATGCACTATCGACTCATTTCTTCGTGCGCTCGGTGCGCAACGGCGAGATGAAGGAGATAACCTACAAGGCTGCCAAGAAAGTGGAGGAACGTCCTGTGGAGGCAAGCGAAGAGATGAATGGCACCTATGTGGAGTTCAAGCCCGACAACACCATATTCGAGGGATATAAGTTCCGCATGGAGTATGTCGAGACTCTGCTGCGCAACTACAGCTACCTCAACACCGGTCTTGCCCTCTACCTCAACGGAAAGCGTTTCATCTCGAAGAATGGTCTTGCCGACCTGCTTGACGAACGCATGGACTCGACCCCACTCTACCCCGTGATACATCTCATGGGCGACGACATCGAGGTAGTGATCACCCACGGCAACTCGTATGGCGAAGAGTATTATTCGTTTGTCAATGGACAATACACCAGCCTCGGAGGAACACACCTTGCCGCATTCAAGGAATCGTCGGCACGAGTGATCAAGGATTTCTTCTCGAACAAGAATTTTGAGTTCAGCGACATACGCAACGGTATGTGTGCTGCCATAGCCATTAAGGTACAGGAGCCCGTATTCGAGGCTCAGACAAAGACCAAGCTCGGTTCAACCCGCATGTCGCCCGACCCTAACGACATCTCGGTTCAGAAATTCGTGGGCGACTTCCTGAAACGCGAACTCGACAACTACCTGCATCGCGAGCCTGCCACTGCCGAGGCTATGCTCCAGAAGATACAGAGCAGCGAGAAGGAGCGCAAGGAGCTGGCAGGACTGTCGAAACAGGCCAAGGAACGTGCGAAGAAGGTGAACATGCACAACCGCAAGCTGCGCGACTGCCACATACACTACAACGACACCAAGGGCAACCGACAAGACGAGTCGTGCATCTTCATCACAGAGGGTGACTCTGCTTCGGGTTCGATCACCAAGAGCCGCGACGTAGAGACTCAGGCTGTATTCTCGCTGCGAGGCAAACCACTCAACTGCTTCGGCATGACCAAGAAGGTATGCTACGAGAACGAGGAGTTCAACTTGCTTCAGGCAGCCCTCAACATCGAAGACGGACTCGACGGATTGCGCTACAACAAGGTGATCATCGCAACCGATGCCGATGTCGATGGTATGCACATACGTCTGCTGATGATGACTTACTTCCTGCAGTTCTTCCCCGAACTGGTAAGGACAGGACACGTCTATATCCTGCAGACACCACTCTTCCGCGTGCGCAACAAGAAGAACACCTTCTATTGCTACAGCGATGAAGAGCGAGTTGACGCTATCGGCAAGTGCGGAGCCAACCCCGAGATCACTCGATTCAAAGGTCTCGGAGAAATCTCGCCCGACGAGTTCAAGGCATTCATCGGTGCAGGAATGCGACTTGACACCGTGCGCCTACGTAAGGAAGATACGGTGAAGGAAATGCTCGAATACTATATGGGCAAGAACACCATGGAGCGCCAGGAGTTTATCATAAACAATCTCGTGATCGAAGAAGATAAAGTGGAATAATTGGACAATCTGAAAACTGACAATGAAGCTGATATTTCCAGGGTCGTTTGATCCATTTACCAAAGGTCACGAAAGTGTGGCTCGCCGTGCACTCGAGTTCTGCGAAGAGATGGTGATAGCAGTGGGCTACAACGGACAGAAGAAGAACTCAGGACTGTTTTCGGTCGAGGACAGAGTGAAGATGATCTCGAAGTTCTACCACAACGAACCTCGCATCAAGGTGATTGCCTATTCGACTCTCACCACCGATGTCGCAAA
>JAEDEY010000025.1 GCA_016293065.1 Bacteroidales bacterium | reverse complement strand
ACATGACCATTACACTCGAAGAGGATTCAGAATTGCTCGAAGACGTAGTAGTCATCGGTTATGGTACTGCCAAGAAGACAGACATGACAGGTTCGGTTACTGCAATCAAGCCAGATGACATGTCAAAAGGTATCACTACCTCAATGCAGGACATGTTGAATGGTAAGGCTGCAGGTGTCAGCGTTATTGGCGATGGTACTCCAGGTGGTGGCGCAACTATCCGTATCCGTGGTGGTTCGTCTCTTTCTGCTAGTAACGACCCTCTCTACGTTATCGACGGATTGGCAATGGATAACAATGGCGTTCAGGGTCTGTCAAACCCACTCGCTATGATCAATCCTAATGATATCGAGAGCATGACAATCCTCAAGGATGCTTCTGCAACTGCTATCTATGGTTCACGTGCATCTAACGGTGTCATCATCGTTACTACCAAGAAAGGACGCAAGGGAATGAAACCTCAGGTTTCTTACAACCTCAGCGGAACTGTCAGCGCAGCTCGTAATACTTATAAGGTTTTGTCAGGCGATGAGTATCGTGCTGCCGCACAGGCTGCTGGCGTATCTGCATCAGCTCTCTCTGAACTCGGCAATGCCAATACTGATTGGCAGGATGAGGTATTCCGTAAAGCTGTTTCAACCGACCACAACATCAGTCTTGCTGGTGCTTACAAGAACTTCCCATATCGCGTGAGTGTTGGCTATTCTGTTCAGAACGGTATCATTAAGGAGTCACAGTCACAGAAACTCACTGCCAGTTTGAACATCTCTCCTTCATTCCTCGACGACCACTTGAAGTTCAATCTCAATGCCAAGTATCTCAATGGCAAGGATAATTACTCTGGTAACAGCTCCGTCGTAGGTGCCGCGATCGCAGCCGATCCTACTCAGGACGTCTATAATCCTGCAAGTGAAGCTACAGGTGGTTTCTGGCAGACTCTCATCAGTGACGGTTCACTCGCTTCTTGGACTACTCCAGTCACCAACACAAATACTCCACAGAACCCAGTGGCTTATATCAAGAATCGTTCAGACAAGGGTAAGTCTTCTTCTGTCATCGGTGACCTCTCGGTCGATTACAAGATTCATGGTTTTGAAGACTTGACTGTTCATGCCAGCGTCAGTGGTGACTATTCAGAAGGTCGTCAGACTACTAAGAACTCTCCATACAGCTATGACAACAACTACTATGGATATCAGGGCATCTCTCAGTCATATAAGTATAATATTCAGGGTAATGCCTATATCCAGTACAACCACGACTTCGAGAAGCAGCATCTTGATGTGATGGTAGGTGCCGAGCAGCAGCACTTCCATCGTGAGACATTCTCAGAAGGCGGTGGCCCTTGGAAGGGTACTGCTTACGTTGAGGATCCTGCAGATTGGTATTCTCCATCTAACCGCACAGAGACAAAGCACACATTCCGTAACTCTCTCGTTTCTTACTTCGGTCGTGCCAACTACTCATTCCTCGATCGTTATATGCTGACAGCTACAATGCGTTTCGATGGTTCAAGCCGCTTTGCTTCTGGCAACAAGTGGGGCCAGTTCCCAGCTTTTGCAGCTGTTTGGAAAGTCAACGAGGAAAGTTTCCTCAATGATGTTGACTGGCTGTCAGACCTCAAGATCCGTGCCAGCTATGGTATCACAGGTCAGCAGAACATCGGTAACGACTTCTACTATGCTCCTCGTTATGTAGTTTCAGACCAGTATGGTCAGTACTGGCTCGGTCAGGATCCATACTACACTTCTCGTCCTGAGGTTTTCAACGAAGACCTTAAGTGGGAGAAGACCTATACTAAGAACATCGGTCTCGACTTCGGTGTCCTCGATGGTCGTGTGACTATGGCTGCTGACTATTATTATCGCGAGACTAAGGATCTTATCTCAACTGTCAGCGTGGCTTCTGGTACAAACTTTGGTAACTACCTCACCAAGAACATCGGTTCGTTGGTTAACAAGGGTATAGAATTCTCAATCGACGCTCGTGCTATTCAGAAGAAGAACTTCACTTGGCAGGTCGGTTATAACATTACTTGGAACGACAACGAGATTACCAAGCTCGCTGATGGTGCCGACTTCTTCCTTACCGGCAACAGCATCAGCGCAGGTCTCTCTAACCAGGTACAGGTGAACAAGGTAGGCTATCCAGCCAACAGCTTCTATATCTATCAGCAGGTTTACGATGAGGCAGGCAAGCCTCTCGAGGGTGTATTCGTTGACCGCAATGGTGACGGCACTATTAATGCGGATGACAAGTATGTTTATAAGAAGCCTGCAGGAGATGTCCTTATGGCCCTTACCAACAAGTTTATCTACAAGAATTGGGACCTCTCGTTCACTTGGAGAGCTTCCCTCAACAACTACTTGTACTATGACTTCTTGTCGAACAAGGCCAATGTCTCTGCTTCTGGTTTTTACAGCAACAGTGCTTTCTCTAATGTTTCTAAGGAGGCTCTCGAGCTCGGTTTCATGGGTAAGACCGACTACTATATGAGCGACTACTTTGTTCGTAATGCTTCTTTCCTGCGTTGCGACAACATCAACCTTGGCTACAGTTTCGAGCAACTCTTCAAGTGCGGTTCATATAAAGGTATCTCTGGACGTATCTACTTCACTGTTCAGAACCCAATCGTCATCACCGCATACGATGGTCTCGATCCTGAGATTTCAGCAGGAGTAGATAGCAGCGTTTATCCACGTCCAATCTCTTATCAACTCGGTTTGAGTCTTAACTTCTAAAATGAGCTAAATTATGAAAATTACATTTAAGAATATATTCTCTGCAGGTGCGGCCCTCACACTCTTGATGGGTACTGCTTCTTGTGCAGATGAACTTAGCCTTAGTATTCAGGATGAGCAGACTAATACTGAGTTCAACGCTAATGCCTTCTTGGCAAAGGTCTATAGTAGCCTTGTCTTGACAGGTCAGACTGGTGGAGCAGGTAACCCTGATATGTCACAGTTTGACGAAGGTAACTCTGCTTGGTATCGTCGTGTCTTCGAAGCTAATGAGTTGTGCTCAGATGAGTGTATCTGGACATGGCAGGGTGATGCTGGCATTCCTGAACTCACCAATATTTCTTGGAACTCAAGCCACGGATACAACGAGCTTACCTACTACCGTCTCATGTACAATGTGACTCTCTGCAACTCTTATCTCGACCAGACTGAAGGCAGTGAGGATGCACAGGTGCTCCAGAACCGTGCTGAGGTTCGTTTCCTCCGTGCTCTCAACAATTTCATGTTTGTCGATATGTATGGCAAGGCTCCATACAAGGAGCATGTGTCTGATGAGCTCCCAATCGAGAAAGGACGTTCTGAGATGTTCAGCACTATCGAAGGCGAACTGAAGTCTATCATCAATGGTGATGTACCAGGCGAGAAGCTTCTTGACTTCGCAGGCGATGCTGCCAACTACGGCCGTGCCGACAAGGTTGCTGCCTATATGCTCTTGGCTCGTCTCTATCTCAATGCTGAGGTCTATACGGGTTCTGCTCGTTGGAACGATGCAAAGGAGTGTGCAACCAAGGTTATCGAATCGCAGTATTCTCTCAATACTACCGAGAAGAATGGCTATTCTGCTTATGCACAGCTCTTCATGGGTGACAATGGTGAGAACGCCAACGCTCGTCAGGAGATTATCTTCCCAATCCGCTGTGACGGTGCTACCTCACGTTCTTATGGAGGTGCTATCTATACCATCGCTTCTGCAACTGGTAGTGGTACTCCAGACCAGGCTCTTCCTTCTTCAATGTGGACATGTAACCGTGCCCGTCAGTCGATGATCGATAAGTTTGTCAGCAATGGCGCTTCTTTGGACAAGCAGAACTATTCTGTCAACGACTTCACTACTCTTGCTGGTGACGATCGTGCTATGTTCTTTGTTGATGAAAACCGTACTTATTCTACAGAGGAGAAGACAACCTTCACTGCAGGTTTCAGCATCTTGAAGTGGACAAATGAATATTGCGACCCAACTACTCGCAACTCGCTTGGTTCTACAGGCCCTTCTGATGTTACTTTCCCTGATACCGATATTCCATTCATGCGTGTGGCAGAGGCTTATCTGACACGTGCTGAGGCAGATTTCCACATCAATGGTGGTGGTCTTGACGATGTTAACATTCTCCGTAGCCGTGCTCATGCAGCTCCTCTTACCAAGCTTGATGCCAGGACTCTCTGTGACGAGTGGTCTCGTGAGTTCTTCTTCGAGGGTCGTCGTCGTTCAGATCTCATCCGCTTTGGCTTGTTCACAAGTTCAGAGTATCCATGGGACTGGAAGGGAGGTTCTTATGCAGGTGCTGGTGTAAGCTCTATTTATAACATCTATCCAATTCCTGCAAATGAGCTTTCAGCAAATGCGAATATGACACAAAATACTGGCTATTAAAAAAGGGATTATATGAAAAAGATTTTTTATACATTGTTGTTCGCAGGTCTCTCATTGGGAGCATTCTCTTCTTGTGATGAAGACCGTGACAGCAATCCTGTCATGAATACAAATGTCTCTTCATTTGTGCTCAATACACCAGCCAACGCTGTGAATGTATATGACCTTGAGAATTCTCAGAACATTATTCTGACTACTTCACAGCCTGACTATGGCTTCACAGCAGCTGTGACTTATACAGTCTATATGAGCATTGATGGTGAAAACTTTGTTCCTACTGGTGTAACCTCAAGCAGCACAACAATAGTTGTTCCTGCCAAGACCATCAACGGCATTATCCTTGATAATATTGGTGATGGCGACCTCTCTGCTCCTATTGCAGTTCAGATGTATCTGACTGCCAATATTACAGGTCAGGAGGATCTTGGTGTCATCAAGTCAAATGTCATCACTCTTCCAAGTGTCTTGGCTTACGTTCCTGTTGTAGAACTCACTCTCCCTGATAAGTTCTTCATTGTAGGAAGCTATAAGGCTTCAGGCTGGAGTACATTCAATCCTCTTTCTACAGGTTACAGTTGGGGTGATGGTCGCTTCTATGGCATCGTAGCACTTGAAAGCGGCTCTAACTTCAAACTCTCGCCAAAGGATGGTTGGGGCGAAGATATGGGATTCGGACATTCTTCTGTTATCCTTGATGGTGACCTTGCAGCAGGTTGCACAAGCTCTGACGATGGCAACTTCGTATTCAATGGTTCAACAGGAGTTTATCTTGTAACTGTTATTGCCAAGATTGCTAACGGCTCTCTCTTGTACACTCTTAGCTTCTCTCCAGCTAATGTATATGTGATTTCTCCTACTGCTGAGGCTGGTTGGGCGTTCGATTCTGCATATCAGTTTGCCGACAATGGCGATGGCACTATGACGAGCCCTGCGTTAACTGGAAGTGGTGAGCTCCGCCTTGCTGTTGACTGTGGTGCTGACTGGTGGAAGACCGAGTTTACTATCAAGAGCGATGGTTCTCTCTTCTATCGTGTATCAGATATCCCTAACAACTGGGCTGCTGACCTTGGCGATGATTATTCATTCCAGGCTACAAGCGGACAGCAGATTGTACTTGATTTCAATACAATGACTGGCTCAGCAAAGTAATAACTCAACAAATAGATCATAACAATGAAAAAGTCATTATATTTTGCTCTTGCTGCTTCATTCTTGTTTGCAGCTTGCGATGAGGACTATACTGATTGGGCTTACCCTCAGTCTTCTACCGAGGGTACTCCGACAGTTGTGTCTGGCTCTGTTACTTCTGCGGGAAGCATAAATGGAGCTTCTGCTGCAGGTTCTGTAGCTCTTCTCAATCTTTCGGCTCCAGAGGGTTGCTCTATCAGTGCTGCTCATATCTATGTCAATGGAGAGAAAATCAGCTTTGATAATCAGAATGGACAGATTCTTGTGGATGCCGATGAATTGGCTGCTCTCGTAAAGTCTAGTTACAATAGCCTTGCTGCAACTACTCGCGCACTCTCTGTGACTGGTAAGTTCGGTATGGTTAATCCTAATGGCGAGGCCAGTCCTATCACTGTAGAACCTGTGACTGTCAATTATACAGCCAAACCTCTCCCTGCCAACGCTTCCGAAGGCGAATATTGGTATGTCGGTACTCACAATGGGTGGAATCTCTCTCTTGACAATCCTGACAAGTTCGAAGATAAGGGCAATGGTATATACCAGCTTACTATCCAGGTTGGCGATGGCGAGTGGTTTTCATTCGCTCCAAAATCGGCTGTTGAGGCAGGTGATTGGAGCGGTCTTTTCCGCGCTCCTTCCAATGGTTTCGCAGAGAACCGTGGTTTCCTCGATAACGACCCAACTACTGGCTTCAGCTTCTGTTGTGAGACTGGAGGTAACTATACCTTCACCCTCGATATGGTCAACTACACTTGGTCGTATGTCAACTACATCGAACCTGCATACTATTACATCGGTGCTCTTGGAGCAGACAAGTCTTATCCTTTGACCAATGGCGGTGTAGATCCTCTGGTGAACCCTGTTTTCACAGCAACTATACCTGCTGCTGGTGGCTGGCACTGGTTCAAGATTGCTCCAGAGTCAGGCTTCAATGAAGATGGCTCATGGAACTGGGACAACGAACAGTATTGTGCTTGCGCTCTTGCTAAGGACGATGAGTCAATGTCAGGTAAATTCGTTATCGGTGGAGACAAGTATTCTTGGCACATCTTGGAGGATGAGTATCCTGCTAAGTTCTATCGTCTGTCATTCAACTTCATGACTCAGGAATACAGCATCACTCCTGTTAACTACAGTGAGTATATCTACTATGCTGGCGACTGGACAAGCTGGGGCGACGGCAAGAAGGAGATGGCTCTCGTCGATGCTGACAATGGTATCTACAATGGCTTCTATTGGATTGATGCAGTAGATAATGCAACCACTTGGGGCTTTAAGTTTATCGATGCCGATGGCAACTGGTATGGTGGCGGCAACGGCACTATAGATGCCAACGGTGGTAACATGGATCCAGGTGCAGAAGGCTTCTATAAGATTGAAGCCAACTGGGCAAACTTCACATACACTCTCACTCCAATTGCCTCTATCAGCATCGTCGGTAATGCTACTGGCGATAGCTCTTGGGTCACTGACATAGACCTGACTTGGAATGGCGAATGTTGGGAATACACTGGTCATCTTGAAGCTGGTGAATTCAAGTTCCGTGCTAACCACGACTGGAATGGCATCAACTGGGGTGGCGACCCAAACAATCTTGAGATGGATGGTGCCAACGCTTCTATATCTGCTGCTGGTGACTATACTATCAAGCTCTATTGCAACTGTCCAGGTAAGGCTTACTACACTCTTGAATAATTAGCATTCTGTGTTATTCTTTTCAATACTTGGGCCATCCTTGATCTTCCTTGGTCTTGGATGGCCTTTATTTAAACTGATGGCTTATGAAGAAAACATTTACTACTTTATCACTTCTCTTGGCGCTCGGCCTTTCGTCAACATCGGTCAATGCCCAGGGCTGGCCAAAAGACTATGGCGGAGTGATGCTCCAGGGCTTCTACTGGGACTCGTTTGCCGATAGCCAGTGGTCGTATCTCGAAGAACAGGCCGACGACATCTCCAGGTACTTCTCGCTCGTCTGGATCCCTCAGTCGGGCAACTGCAACTCGTCTTACAACCAGATGGGCTATATGCCTGTCTATTACTTCGACCATAACTCTTCGTTTGGCACCGAGGCACAGCTTCGCTCAATGATCAAGGCCTACAGCGACCGTGGCACAGGCATCATTGCAGATGTAGTCATCAACCACCGCAACAACCTTGGCGTTGACGGCTCGTGGGTCGATTATCCTGCCGAGACCTACAAGGGCGAGACCTATCAGATGCTCAGCACCGACATTGTCAAGAACGACGATGGCAACAAGACCCTCGACTGGGCAACAAAGAATGGACTGTCGCTTTCGCAAAACAACGATACAGGCGAAGGCTGGGACGGCTGTCGCGACCTCGACCACAAGAGCGAGAACGTCAACAAGGTCATCAAGGCCTATCTCGACTATCTCATCAACGAGCTCGGCTACACAGGTTTCCGCTACGATATGGTAAAGGGCTACAGCGCGTCGTTCACTGCCGACTACAACACAGCAGCCAAGCCGCAGTTCAGCGTGGGAGAGTACTGGGACAGTTCGAGCAATATCAAGCGATGGATCGATGGCACAAAAGTCGATGACGTGCCTGCATCGGGCGCATTCGACTTCCAGTTCCGCTATCGCGTGCGCGATGCAGCAGCCAGCAACGACTGGTCGAAGCTCGCAGGCAGCACAAGCGACCAGGCAGGCTATCCGCTCATCTATCAGGAAGGCTACAGCCAGTATGCCATCACCTTCGTCGAAAACCACGACACTCAGTACCGTTCGGCAAGCGAACCGCTCGACCCACTCAAGGGCGACACACTCGCTGCCAACGCCTACATGCTCGCCATGCCGGGAACACCGTGCGTCTTCTACAAGCATTGGCTTACACAGAAGAAAGCACTCAAGCTCATGATTTCGGCACGTCAGCAGGCAGGCATCACCAACACCAGCAGCTACGAGGTGTCGAAGAAATACAGCACAGCCTATGCCGTCACCGTCACTGGCACCAAGGGCAAGCTCATCTGTGTCGTTGGCTCCAACAGCCAGACCTTCGACTGTCCTGAAGGCTTCACCGAGATCCTTTCGGGTAGGGCTTATCGCTACCTGCTTGAGAACACAGCCCTCGAAGGCTGGAACGATGTGGTGACCCGCATCGAGGCAGAAGAAGACAAGTCGGACTTCAAGCCATATACAGCCACAGTCTATGTAAAGGCCGATTTCACCCCTGTCTATTTCTATATCTGGGATAGCAACAACAATACCCAGCTCAATGGCAACTGGCCAGGCAAGCGCGTCGATAATGTCGAAGCCTGCAAGACCACCATCGATGGCGAGACATGGTATTTCCAGTCGGTCGAAATCCCTTCAGCCGATTACTATTTCAACTTCATCATCAATCAGGGCAACAACAAGCCGCAGACCAGCGACATCGCTCATCTCACTACCGACAAGTACTTCCTCGCTGCTATCTCTGGCTCGAAAGTCTCATATCAGGACGTGACCTCCGAACACACCACAGCTATCGATGCCATCCCATCAGATCAGATTCCAAGCGTTTCCGACATCTACACCATCGATGGCAGAATGATCCGCCGTGGAGCCGAAGCAAGCAAAGCATTTTCCGACTTGCCAAAGGGAATCTACATCATCAATGGCAAGAAAGTGGTGAAATAGTACTTCTGAACACGGATAGTGTGTTTTTTTGAACAAGTATCTAACGGATTAAACGGATTTCATATTTTGAACAAGAATTGCACGAATATCTTGCATCTTGAATATCCGATTAATCTGTTAGATCTGTGTATGAAATTGAAAATGAGTTTGACACTTTGACACTTTGACACTTTGACACTTTGACACCCTGTATTCAATCTATAATAGAAGGGGAGCCTAATCCCTGAATGGGCGACACTTTTTTGAAAGTGCCTCCCCTCAGAGTGCAGCAAGCTGCGTTTTGTCTGTCTGTTTTAGATGCGCCATTCTGGCGTTTTTCTTGCTGTCTCTGGCACTTCTATGGTTCTTGCAGGCAAGATACCATTCCAAGGCCTAAAATGCCTCAAAAAAGAAATTATTAGGCTTGTCAGGCTCTAAGATGCCATTATGACCTGATCCATTTCTGTCTGTTCGTATAGGAGACACATCAATTCTGATCGCCAATCTGGCTTTCAGAGACACCTGAGGAATGTCAGTAAGTTTCCGTTTCCAATTGGGTCATTCGCCCTGATCAAGGGGTGACAGAATCCATGATTCCAGATCGGACACTTGTACTCATTTTAGATGTGACAGTTCTTTCGTTCTAGGGTGGACACATGTCCCAGGATAAGGGTGGGAGCATGCCACGAATCAAGGTGGGGCATTTGACCCTTTTTAAGCTTTCCCTTTTGTCATAGAAAAAGGTCGCTTTCTCTTGGCCTAATGTCCCACTTCAAAGTTGAACTTTATGCTGCTTGATACTGTATTTCCTTATTCATCAATTCGCACGAACAGATCATCCAATCTGACCTGATCGTCCATAATGCCGGAATACTTGTTTGGCTTCACTCCGTACGTCGTAATCATCGTTGTGCGTAGCGAATTGTTTGTCTTGGTATGGTGAGCAAATGTCTCAAGACGTGTACGCAATGTCTCCTCATAGCTGCCATCAATGGCAAACTCCTTCGAGCTATACTTCATCTCGCAAAGATGTATGGTCTCGTCGCCTCGGCAGAGCAGCAAGTCGATTTGAGCACCATTCCAATCTGTGCCATCTGCATCGGTCATAGGTGGACAAGACCAGGAGCAGACATTGGTCAATACGCCTCCGATGCTGAGCTTTGACCTGATCTGACGCACATGATGCAGACAGAGTTGTTCGAAGGCATACCCTGCCCAAGTATTCTTCGTCGATTCCTTGACGTTAGTCCAAAAGTGTTCATCCTGTCCTGTGCGATTGCCGATGAAAGTAAGGTAATAGAGCGAGAAAAGGTCGGTCAGCTGATAGATTACACCCCGTTCCTTCTTGCCGTAAGCTGAATACTTGCGCACGAAATCACATCGACACAGGTTCTTCAGTACATCTGAGAGTGATCCGCCTTTCTTTGCATTCAAAGCATCCAGAATCTCTTGTATGGTCATGCCCTTCCTCTTCGAGGACAGTAGCTCGATGACCTTACGATAGGTCACGGCATTCTTGAACAAGGATTGGAACAAAAAGTCATATTCCTCACGCAACGCAGCCTTCTCTCGGAAGAAAAGATTATCCACATTTCTTGACAACGGCAGATCTCGTTCGAGCATATCAAGATAATAAGGAATACCTCCGAAGATCATATAGGCCTCGGCTATCTGACGACGATTCCAATTGATGCCTTTATGCCGCTGTAGGAACAGTTCCACTTCACCCAGATTGAACGGTGCAAGATAGATGGAGCGGTTTGTACGACCATATAATCCGCCTTTATCTCCTATGATCTTATCGAGCATCCACGTGGTAGCAGAACCGCATACGATCAACTTCATTCCGTTTCGGGTAGAAGCCCAGGTGTTCCAGAAGTAACTGAATGCGGAATGGAAGTTCGATTTCGGGGTATCCATCCAAGGCAATTCATCAAGGAATACCACAAGACGCTTCTTGCGGAGTCCTTTCAGATAATCCCAAAGCAGAGAGAATGCATCGAACCAATTCTTTGGCAATGGGCATTCTTTGCCAGTGTATTCCTTCATTGCTCGCTGGAAGAGCACAAGCTGATCTTTCATCAGAGTCTGGTAACTGCCTGTGAAGAAGAAGTCAAACTTCTCATTGAAGAAGCGCTTGACGAGGTAGGTTTTACCAACACGACGCCTGCCGTATATAGCAATGAGTCGTGCCTCTTGTTCTTCGCAGATGTTTGCGAGAATTTTCTGCTCGTATTCTCTGCCGATTATTCCATTGTTAGGTGTCATAACTATCTTGTTTTTAGCGATGCAAATATAACAAATATTTCCATGCGATGCAATTATAGTCTGGCACTAACTTGAAATTTTGAATAGTTAGGGACCTGATATAAACAAATTTGCAACATGCATATTTCATTTCAGAGAGGTTGCGTTTTACCTTTATTGCTCGTCCCTAACTGCCAAAATTTTGACGTTAGGGATGAACTATAGTCTATAATATATTCGGATCCATCCAGGATGGAACTCTATAAATCCATTCATTTGTTATGTTTTAGTTGTAAGCTAGCCATGATGTGTCGATGGAGTTCCTTATGCGCTTATATTTTTAGAATGAAGAGATGAAAATCCTTCAAAAAAATAGAAGATTATTTGCTTTTGGGGGTGTTTTTTCAAATAATGATGTTCCTGTAGGTGTTTGTCTTCGTAAAATTTGCACAAATCAAAAAATATATATAATTTTGCACCATCAATAATATAATAATTATACCGATGTCTTTTATACATCTGGTGGGTTTGTCATATTCTGTGGTAAACTCTAGCGAAGCTGTGTCGTTACTACAAAAAAGTTATTCTTTAGGTCTTAGTTTCCTCCTGTCTCATTTCTCTTGTTTTGAAATACTCACTAGTAGTCTGTAAAGTCTAAAAAGTGACTAAAAGAACTGCTTTATCGGTAGTTAAGCGGGGTATTTGTTACTGACAAAAAATTATCCTTTTTTATTGTAGTTGTCAACCTCTCCACTTTCAGAGGTCTTTATCAGGTCGCCCTTTCGACCCTTAACTTCAATCATTACGGGGATTCTCTTGCCGTCGTTGCCCGTGAGAAGGCATTTGAGGTCGGGGAAGTTCTTTCCAGTCCCTCCCTGCTTGCTCGGTGCCTTTTCTAATGCAGAGGCTATCACTGCATTTACAGTCTCCGTTTTGGTATAATACTTCTGACCCCTAAACTGCTTCTTGCACCAGTCCTCTATTTGTTCCTCTATGCTTTTGCTAATCTTTGCCATATCTTTATGCTATATATCTTCTTTTTGTTGATAATGCTATTCCTATTTCCCCTTATTGTAAGGTTCGAGAACGACCCAAATGCCAGATTTGTCGCTGCCTTCATGTCGGATGACACCAGCCTTTTGTAGTATAGACAAATCGCGCTGAAGAGTGCGTCTCGGAATAGATAGAATTAAGGACATCTGAAGAATTGTGATGGTATGCTTAATTCTTATTAGTTCCTTTATGCGTTTTTGACGAGCAGTTAGTTCCAATAATATTGTAACATCTGAGTTTACAGCGCCACTTTCATTATTTAAACCGCAATTGTCGTCGTTTACTCCGCCATTTACACCGGCATCTGTTCTATTACAATCTTTTATATCTTCAGATTCACAGCCATTTACATCCTTTCTCTTTCCGACATTTAAACCGCCACTTACATCGCCATTTACATTGTTTACACCGCCACTTTCATTGTTTGCAGTGCCATTTACAGCGCCACTTTTGTCTCTGCTGGCAATAATTTCCTCTATGGTTTTGCGCTGTATCGTCACCAATACACCGCCGCCGCTTTCCTCTACGGTCGGTACGGGATGCCCTGCTTTCTCAAATTCCTCGCGAATCTTCTTATAACCGCGACCCCAAGACTCGATAAATCCAGCTTTGTAGAACACGGTCGCGATGTTGCGGTTACGTGGATACGAGGCATGCTTCTTCATCAAGTCGGCAGGGGTGAATTCCTCAGGCAAGAGACCGTAGTTCCAAAGTTCTACGCTCTTGTCAAAGACACGCAACAGTATGGCGGGACCGCTGTACAACTTGTGTACTATGGCATTGTATATCAACTCGCGTAATGCCTTTTGCGGGATCTCCAATTCTTCAATGCGCTGCATTCCCTCATAGCGGATGGGAGAAACGAGGTAACAGAAACTCGCACTCGCTTCATGGGGCGTAGCCGTAATCCTCTCGGTCGTAGCCTTGCTGCTACCGCCCACTGGAGTCATCGACCATTCGGTCATCATCCTCGTTGCTCAGTTCCTTCTTCTCTGTGCCACTTTCCTCGGTGTCGATAGCTACGTCAACATGATCAAGTCGCACCATGGCAAATCTGAGGAGAATCGACTACAGTAGTTGTAGTTGTTGTATCTAATAAATGGTTATTGGCTAAGATGTGTACTGTTTTTAGCCAATATCTTCTTTTTTTTGTCTATTGGCTGATTTTGTTGCTAAATTTAGCCAATAATATATTTTTTTATTATCTTTGCATCGTCTATTAGGACAATAAATAAAATAAATAGATATATGTCATGAAAGAGAATATACTTGGCAGAGAGTCTGAGAAAGAGCTTCTTTCTCAGATATATGAATCCAAACGCTCGGAATTTGTTGCTGTATGTGGCAGACGAAGGGTTGGCAAGACTTTTCTTGTCAGAGAGTTTTTTGAGGAGGAAATGTTTTTTTTCAATGTGCTGGAGAGGCAAATGCAGGTACTCAGGAGCAGTTGAAAAGTTTCTTCCACACGCTTCGTAGATATGACAGTCTGTATGCCAACGGATATTTTTTCGACATGTTTTTTTTGTTTGAAACATTGCTTTCTCATCGATTGGACAGGGAAGGCGCAATCGGATTGACTTGTGAAAAATCGTGATTTTTTTATTGTTTGTGGGGCGTTTGAGGGAATGTCATCACACGCAAAAAATGTGTCAATAGCCACTTTTTTGGTTTTTGACACATTTTTTTTATCAATGGAAGTGCTTGTTTCCAAGAAGAAGAGGAAGCACAACTGAATCATTTTGTGCAAATTTGTGTACGATATGTGAAGAATTTACCATATTGAGTATTTTTGTTCAAATTTTGTTATAAAACTATTAAAATTATTGAATAACAAAAATTCAGTTATTTGAAAAATAATCCCCATCTTTGCATCACATTATAAACAATTTTAAATTAAATAAAAACAATAAAAAACATGAAAAAAACTGTTTTTTCAGATTTGGGTCTTTCGTCAAATCAGTTGGCACAAGTAGTAGGCTTTAATATCATTAGAGTTATGAACGCGAAGAAGATAAGTCTCAAGGAGTTGTCTCAGATGACGGGTATTCACTACCATCAGCTGTCCAGCTATGCTCGAGGGATACATCTTCCAGCAGCAAGTATTCTGTATGTATTGGCAAAGACGCTGTCGTTCCCTATGGAGAGTTTCTTCGAGATGAGGAGGACTGATGATGCCGCTTCTTCTACCCATCAAGTGGCAGACACAGAAGTATTGGATTATATGGACACCGAAACCCGAGCTTTCGAGAATGCGTTGGAGATTGTGAAAGGCATCAATGCCAAGTTCCTCAGCTACAAAGAATCGATGCCAATCCAGGACGATCCTTTCCTTCGCCACTGTATCTTGCTGCTCCAGCAGGATGCCATCTCTCTGGTTTCATTGCTTCATCGTACTTCAAGAAACCCAGTGGCCAACAGTCTTTTTGACAACACGGTCAACGATGGTCAGCAATACTGCAAAAACATAAGCTTCCTCTTGGATACGCTCAAACAGAACAAATATCTCACACAAGACCTTTACGACGAATATGTTGCCGACATACAGTCAATCAGCGACACACTCAAATCGTACTAAGCGATAAGTAGAGTCGGGTCTTGTCATCAAGTAACCGTATGTTCAGAGCCAGTTAAGAAGTCATTAAGATATGCAGGATTGTCCTTGCTTTATGCAATAACAATTCTTCTACATATATTAATTATGATCATGGCGCGATAACATACGGTTTCTGGACTATCTCATTAACCAGAGGGTGTGCCATTTACTGTTGACACACCCTCTTTTGGCTGATTAATAATTAAAGGTGGAGGCGAACGATCACGTCAACGTCATGACAAACACGGCAGCCCAGTGGAAGAGGGTGCCGAGGATGACGAAGATGTGCCAATAGCCGTGGTAGTAGATGTGCTTGTGGTCGTTGACAAAGAAATAGGTGCCTGAGGTGTAGGCTACGCCCTCGCAAAGGATGAAGATGATGGCAAGGGTGGAGATGCAACGGCGCACAGGCTCGATGAAGAAGAGCACCGACCAGCCGAGCAGGAGATACAGAATGAGAGAAAGCCGAGGGAACTTGTGCCAGAAGAATATCTTGTAGAAGATGCCCATGATGGCGATGAGCCATATCACTCCGAAGGCAACCCAGCCCTGAACGTAGAGGTTGTCTTCGACCAGTTCCATGCAGACGGGGGTGTAGCTGCAAGCTATGAGCAGATAGATGCTCAAGTGGTCGAGCAGACGGAGCACGCGCTTGCCTTTGGTGTCGGGAGCCCAGAAGTGATAGAGCGACGAGGCGACATACATCAGCACCATGCCTACGGTGAAGAACGTAGTGCCAAATGCCATCTCCCAGTTCTTGCTGTAGCCCAGCCACAGTATGACCCATGTCATCGACACGGTGAGGCATAGGCCGACAAGATGGGAGATGGTATTGAACATCTCAGCTTTGGATATTTCTCTCTTCGCCACTAAAAGTTAGCTATTATGAAGTTCTTGAAATCGGCAAACTGCTTGGTCATTGGCAATGACTGCTTGGTGCCGTTCATGAATCGCTGGAGTGTCTCAGGGATGACGACTTTCTCGCCAATGACTGGCTCAACCACGTCCTTGAACTTGGCAGGATGGGCTGTCTCAAGGAAGATGCCCTGTTCGTCGTCGCCAAGAAGGTCGCAGAGTGCCTGATAGCCGCAAGCACCGTGTGGGTCGAGGATATAGCCTGTCTCTGCCTTGCAGCTGCTCATGGTGTCGCGTATCTGAGCGTCGGTGTAGGTGGCTCCGCTGATGTCGCGAGTGATCGCCTCGTGGCTCTTGCCATAGAGGTCGTAGATGCGAGCGAAGTTCGATGGGTCGCCCACGTCCATGGCATTGGCGATGGTCTGGACACTTGCCTTTGGCTCATAGACTCCTGTCTGGAGGTAGTTGTAGAAGATGTCGTTGCGGTTGTTGGCTGCAATGAATCGCTTGGCTGGAAGTCCCATCCTGTAGCCGAAGAGTCCTGAGCAGATATTGCCGAAGTTGCCCGAAGGAACGCAGATCACCGGCTGCTTGCCTGGGTTCTGCTTCTTGAACTGAGCATAGGCATAGAAGTAGTAGAACGACTGTGGGAGGAAGCGTGCCACGTTGATAGAGTTGGCGCTTGTGAGGAAATACTTGCTGTTGAGTTCCTCGTCCATGAATGCCTCCTTGACAAGACGCTGGCAGTCGTCGAACACGCCATCGACCTCGAGAGCAGTGATGTTCTGTCCGAGGGTAGTGAACTGCTTCTCCTGAATCTCGCTTACCTTGCCCTTCGGATAGAGCACGCACACCTTGATACCAGGAACACCGAGGAAGCCATTGGCAACGGCACTGCCTGTGTCGCCCGATGTGGCAACGAGCACATGCACCTCCTTGTCGGTGCCCTGCTGCTTGACGAAGTAGGAGAGAAGACGAGCCATGAAACGTGCGCCTACATCCTTGAATGCTGCTGTCGGTCCGTGATAGATCTCAAGACTATAGATCCTGTCGGTTATCTTGACAAGCGGAATGTCGAACTGCAAGGTGTCGTACACGATGTGCTTGAGGTCGGCTTCTGGGATGTCTTCGCCAAAGAAGCACTTGGCAACCTCGAAGGCTATCTCCTGAAGAGAGAGATTCTCGATGTTGTCGAAGAATGACTGTGGCAGAGGCTTGATGCGCTCTGGCATATAGAGTCCCTTGTCGGGCGCAAGACCCTTGATTACAGCCTCGCTGAGTGTCACCTCTGGGGCTTTACCGTTGGTTGAATAGTATTTCATTTTCTGTTTCTTTACTTCCTGAATATTCTTTTTTATCTTCCTAATCAAATAATAGTGCCTTGATGAACTGGTCTTTCTCAAGCAGTCCGAGTGAGCCATTGAAACATGCATCCTCGTCGAAGGTCTGCACGCTGTCGGGAGTGAAGCCATTGCCGAGAGCATTGGCGGCAGGGTTCTGCCAGATGGCGAAAGGCACAGGCGTATTGGTGTGGGTGAGATACTTGATAGGCGTAGGATGGTCGGGCAGGATTGCCACGCGCACTGGCTCGTCCCACTTCGTCACCTCATCGAGTATTGGGCCCACGGCACGATGGTCGAGCATTTCGACACAGCGTTTCTTCAGCTTGGCATCGCCCTCGTGACCAGCTTCGTCGGTCGCCTCGACATGGAGGAAGACAAAGTCGCTCTTGCGAAGTTCTTCGATGGCAGCCTGTGTCTTTGCCTCATAGTTGGTGTCCCACAGTCCTGTTGCTCCTGGCACCTCGACCTTCTTCAAGCCGCAATAGACACCTATGCCGAAGATGAGATCGACAGCCGAGATCACTGCTCCGCTGTTGACCTTGTCGGGGAAGAGCTCGTGGAGAGTCTGCATCGACGGACGATAGCCCAACGACCAAGGCCAGATGCTGTTGGCCATATCCTTGCCTTCGGCAGCACGGCGCTGATTGACAGGATGCTGTGGCAGAATCTCCATCGACTTGAGCATGAGGGCAGCGATGAGTGCGCTGGTCTCGACTGAAGTCATGCGGGTGTTGTCGCTATTGGTAGCAGGCTGTGGCATGTAGTCGCACCAAGGCTTGCCAATCTTGTCGTGAGGAGGGGTGCACTGGACGTGCTTGTTGCCTCCGCGAATCTTGAGCAGGTGGCGATAGCTGACGCCAGGGAAGAAACGCACGATGGCTGGTTCGCCATTGGCAGCAACGGTAGGAATGCCTTCTGCATCGAGTTCCTTGGCAGGGGCAATCACAGGATTGCCGTTAGAGTCGAGGTATGAACCTCCCATCTCGCGATTGAGGAAGAGGATGAGCTCCTCGGCTTCGGCATTGGAGATATTGCCAGCCGAATGGTTCTTGATGCGCTCGCCATCGAGACAGATGACATTGCATCGCATTGCCACCTCGCCATCTTCGATCTGCACGTTCATCGAGGCTGCCTCAAGACTGCCTCGTCCTTCGAACACCTTTGCCACGTCGTAGCCGAGCAGTCCGAGGTGAGCAATCTCTGATCCAGGGTGGAAACCTTCGGGCACTGTAGCCAAGCGGCCGTTGATGCCTTCGCGTGCCATGCGGTCGATGTTGGGCTTGTCGGCAGCCTGAAGCGGTGTGACGCCACCAAGGATGTCGAGAGGCTCATCGGCAGCACCGTCGGCAAGTATAATGAGATATTTCATTGGTGATAAATTATTGACAGTTGATAATTGCCCATCAGCGGATGTTGGCGATTGAGATGATGTCGGCAAAGACACCTGCTGCTGTCACTGCTGCACCAGCACCATAGCCCTTGATTTCCATAGGCTGTTCCTTGTAGCGTGCTGTGCGCAGGAGGATGACGTTGTTGGAGCCTTCGAGACGGTAGAAAGGATGGTCGGCACCGACTTCCCGGAGTTCGACCTTTGCCTTGCCGTTGCTGAGCGAAGCCACAAAGCGGAAGCGATGACCCTTGGCAGCAGCCTTCTCGCGCATCTCCTCGAAATGTGCATCGAGCTCGGGGATGGTAGCCCAGAACTGTTCGGTAGTGCCCTCGAAGTAACTGTCGGGGATGAAGAGATGCTTCTCGACATCTTCCTTGCTGATGCGATAGCCCGACTCGCGGCTGAGGATCACGATCTTGCGGATCACGTCGCTGCCGTTGAGGTCGAGACGTGGGTCTGGCTCGGCATAGCCTGCTTCGCGTGCCATGAGGATGGCCTTGCTCATAGGTATGTCCTTGCTGAGAGTGTTGAAGATGAAGTTGAGAGTGCCGCTTACCACAGCCTCGATCTCGAGGATCTCGTCGCCCGAGTTGATGAGGTTGTTGATGGTGTTGATGATAGGCAGACCTGCACCTACGTTGGTCTCGAAGAGATACTTCACGCCACGCTTGCGGGCAGTGCGCTTCAGGAGACGGTAGTTATCGTAGTCGCCGCTGGCAGCCACCTTGTTGGCGCAGACCACGTTGATGTTATGGTCGAGGAGAGAGTGATAGATCTCTGCCACTTCAGCCGAAGCTGTGCAATCGACAAAGACGGCATTGAACACATTCTCCTGAATGATCTTGTCGCGCAGGATCTCAGGCGATGACTGCTCGGTCGATGCCTTGAGCAATGACTCCCAGTTGTTGAGGTCGATGCCATCGCGGTCGTAGAGATAGACGCGCGAATTGCTCATCCCGACGATGCGGATCTGGAGGTTCTTGTGCTTGAGCAGATAGTCCTGCTGGGTGCGGATCTGCTCGATGAGGTTGCGTCCCACGAGTCCTACACCGCTGAGGAAGAGGTTGAGCACGTTGTATTCCGAAAGGAAGAATGAGTCGTGGATGACGTTGAGAGCCTTGCGCAGCGAAGACTTGGAGGTGACAAACGAGATATTGGTCTCGGATGCACCCTGAGCGCAGGCAATGACGTTGATACCGTTGAGACCGAGAGTGCGGAAGAGCTTGCCGGCAATGCCTGGGGTCTGCTTCATCTTCTCGCCCACGATAGCCACTGTGGCAAGGTCGTGTTCGGCTGTAATCGACGAAATCTCGCCCATCTCCATCTCTTTCTTGAACTCCTTCGAGAGCACCTCGACAGCACGTTCGGCATCGGCATTCTTGACACCGATGGTCGAAGAGTTCTCGGACGAAGCCTGCGACACGATGAACACCGAGATGCCATTGTCGGCAAGAGTCGAGAAGATGCGCTTGTTGACACCGATCACACCTACCATGCCCAAGCCCGATACGGTGACGAGCGAGGTGTCGTTGATCGACGAGATACCCTTGATGACCTGACGGTCGCCATGTGTAGTGTCTGAACTGATCAGCGTGCCAGGGGCAGTAGGGTTGAAGGTGTTCTTGATGACGATAGGAATATTCTTATGATATACAGGGAAGATAGTCGGAGGGTAGATGACCTTTGCACCGAAGTTGCAGAGCTCCATAGCCTCGACAAACGACAGCTGGCTGATGACGTAGGCATTGTTGATGACGCGAGGGTCGGCTGTCATGAAGCCATCGACATCGGTCCATATCTCGAGCATCTCTGCCTGAAGGGCAGCAGCCACGATGGCAGCGGTATAGTCTGAACCGCCGCGACCGAGGTTGGTGACTTCGCCTGTGACGCTGTCGGACGCGATGAAACCGCCCATCACGATGATTGGGCACTGGCTTTCGGCCTTGACCTTATCCCACATTGCCACGACATTAGGGTTGGTCTGTTCGAAGTTGCAGACGTTCTTGTCCCAGTCCTTGGTGGTCTTGACGATATCGCGGCTGTCGATCCATGTGGCACCCTTGATGACTGTGGCAATGATGCGGCTTGAGATGCGTTCGCCATAGCTCACCACGGTGCAAAGCGTGCGAGCCGAGAGTTCGCGGATGAGGAAGATACCATTGTAGATATTCTTCAGCTCATCGAGTATTCCCGCAATGAAAATCTTCATTGTGGTCAGTTCCTCACCGTCGAGCAAGCCCTCCACTACGTCATAGTGGCGCTGCTGGATGAACTGGAACTCCTCGATATATGACTCGTCGCCCGAAGCGGCCTTGTTGGCAGTAGAAATGAGACGGTCGGTGATGCCACCGAGCGCAGATACCACTACTATGAGAGGTTGTTTACGTTCTTCTACTATTTGCTTGACATTCTTGATACTGCGGATAGACCCAACTGATGTGCCTCCGAACTTCAATACGTGCATAATATTTCCTTTTTCAATGATAATAACCTAACACTGTCTATATGTTTGCAAAGATAGGCAAATTTTCAAAAAGTAAGCACAAACTGCATAAATTTGCAAGCAATCTGTGCTTATTTGATGAAAAATGTATAAAAATTATAGTTTGGTGTTGCAAAATAGCATTACTTGACCAGCTTCTGATTGACAGGGTTGGCATAGATGCCGAGGAAGATGTCGTAAAGGGCATCGAGGTCTGTTACCTCATATTGCTCGAGCTGTGCCATCTGGTTGAGCACTGCCATGTGTTCGACGAACAGTTGTTTTTCCTCATCGGTATAATACTCCCTGTAGGTGTTGGTGCCATACAGCATATCGTGGGCGATGTAGTTGTTTGGCCAAAGTCTGTAATGGCTTATGATACGCTGGTCGATGAGCCTTGCCACCTGCTGGTGATACTCGTTGGCAGTCATACAGTCGAAAGCCGACAGTTCCTCTTCCCTGATTTGTGGACAAATCTCGAAGTGTACCCTGCCCTTGGGCTGAGTGATGCCTGTGAGGATGCTTGTGACATCTTCGCCCGGGCGTTTGATGTATTTCTGATTGCGGCTGATATATAGTTCGAAAGCCTTCAGATAGTCGCACGACTCCCATTCGTAAGAGACGCTTACGGGTATGATGTTGAGTTCGGCAAGCGACTTTATCTTATCGTCGTTTCGGCTCATGCCGAACATCTTGATGATTCCCTGGTCGGTTTTGTCCAAACCATCCTTGGTGCGGCCGTTGCGCTGGGCAATCCATACCGATGAGTGCTTTTCGGTGATGACATGGCGTATGTATTCCGACAAGTGGAGCGAGCAGCGGTAGAACTCCTTGGGGGTGCCGCCGCGTTCGACACGGAACATCTTGTTCGACTTGCCAATATCGATGATGAGGGGCATACACATCAGATTGGCACCGAAAGTTATCTCTGTAGTCTGGAATCCCAACGAGTGCAGCTTGTATTGCAGAAGGCTTGAGTCGAGCACTATGTCGCGATGGTTTGAGACATAAAGGTAAGGCACATCTTTCTGCAGCGTGTCGATGCCTTCGACGTTGAACTCAGTGGTGCTTCGTTTGATGACCTGTTCGTTGAACTGTGCCATCACCTTCGACTGGAACTCCTCGGTAGTTTTCAGATTAGCGACCATGGTGCGCAGCTTCTTGATGTCTTGGTCGGGGAAAACAAAGGAAGCGACGATAGGGAAGCCTTCGCTCTCGGCTATGCGTTGCATGGCAGCAGGCACTTCATCGGGGTTGTACGGACGGATGTCGTCGAACTTGTCGTATTTTTCCATATTGCTTTTTGCTGTTAGTGATAAATAATATCCATCGACATCTTGGCATGGCAGATGGCTGCATGGGTTATCGATGCCTTGATGCGATCTGTCTGGTCGTTGGTGTCAGCCTTCTCGATGCTTACGGTCAGTTCCGTCTCTTCGGCTGGTGATATGGCAGAAAGGAACTTCAGGTTGCCTATCCTGCTGATGTCGGCGTTTCTGCCAGTCCAGCGTTCATACAGTTCGAGCACCATCTGTGTGATGCAGGCACCAGGCAGTATTGGCTCGTTGGGGAAATGGGCTTTGAATATTATGTCGTTGGCATCGAGCCTGATGACATAATCTGCTTTCGACTCACTGGGGTGAGTCTCGCCCACAATCGAATATAGGTTTCCGAGTATAGTCATGTCAAACAGTTTTTTCGCTAAGCGCAATTTTCATTTCACCTTCAGCAATCACAGTGCCGTCACTCAGGCATATCGTCCCGTGGGCAAGGGTCAGTCCGAACGACTCGCTCAGTACCTCGATGCTGGTCTCGATGGTCTGTCCTGCTTCGGGCAGATGGTATATCTTCAGGTCTCGTATAGCGCCAATATAGCCGATATTGATGTCTTTGTGAAGAATATACTTATTGATATATCCTATGCGGGTGGCGCAGGTCTGTGCCAAATTCTCGATCAGTCCGCTTGCCACCATCTTTCCGTTGCGACAGAAGAGGTTGTCGTCGGTGATGTGCAGCAGGGTAGAGGTGCGTATCTCGTCATAGTGCTGCAACTGGCTCACCATGACAAAGGGGTCTTGCTGGGGCAAGAGGCTTCTGATGGGTATCTGCAGGAATTCCTGATCTGTCATAACTCGTTTATTTCCAAAAGTCATAATAATTGAACCACTGGGTCGGATACTTCCTCACTATCTCTTCAAGCCGTCGTGCAAACTCGTCGGCCAACGCTTGCTGGCGCACGTTCTTCTTGCTGAGCAGGGCACTGTCGATTTGCTCGTAGCCTTTGCTTAGGTCAAAGATATAGATAGAGTAGGTGTCCCATTTCTTCTTCATCACAAACACCGCCAATGCGCCACAGCCGCGAGATACGGCAAGCGAGAACGGACCGAGAGGGAACTTGGCATCCAACCCGAAGAAACGGCAGTTGAGTGCCTTCTGCGAACCGAAGATGCGGTCGCTGGGCATACTCGCGATGTTGCCGTTGGCGAGTGCGTTGTTGAGAGTGAATATATGCGACATATCGGGCATGATGGGCACCATCTCGATGTTGTTGGGAGTGAACTCCTTCGAGCGGTTCTTCATCACTGTTTCTGTCTCGCCCATGAATACCAGCGCATACAGCCTCTTGTGTGCAGAACGCAACGAATAACCTGCCAGCTCGTAATTGCCTATGTGCGAACTCATTTGTATGAAACCCTCGGGTTGCGACGACAAGTGTTGCCAGATGTCCTGATTGGCAATCTCAAACTTGAAATTCCGTCCTCCATAGGCAGCAAAGCGGTCGATGATGATCTGGCCGAAGCGGAAATGGTTGACATAGACATGCCAGAAAGCCTTCCACCAAGGTTCTTGAAGCCGCTCGGTGAAGAAACGGTATTGAGCGATGTAACCCTGATGGGAGAAGAGCATGTAGAAAGGCGCGACCAATGCCACAAAGAAATAGACGATGCGAGGGTCGGTATGTCCGAGGATGGAGACGAGTGACCTCTGCATCCATGGCATCCCGCCTGTGGTTCCTTTCCAGTCGTTATGTTCGAGTTGTTCTGTCATTGCTTCACTTTTAAGGGCAAATATAGCATATATTTTAATAAGAACGCTCTTTTTACATAAAAAAATCTAAAAATCGACATATACTGGCAGGAAAGTTGTTGTTTTGATAAAAAAACATTATCTTCGCGCCTCGAAAAAGATAAAAATAACCAAAAATTCAATAAAATGTTCAAGAAAATTTATTTAGCAGTTTTTGCCATTACCATGGCTATGTTTGCGTCTTGTAACTCTGATGGAGAACCTGGAGGATATATGCAGGGTGTCTTCACTGTCCAGAATTCTATCGGATCTCCTGTTCTGTGGCTGGATGGTGGTCCTGTGGTCTATCCTTCTGTAACAGCAGCACAGCAGTTGATGGCAAACAAAAACTTCGCCAATGCCGAACGTGTTCTTCTCGTGGTGACTTACAAGGACGCTGATGTGACTGGCGACTCTTCTACTTCATTGATAGTGAAGAATGCTGAGGTTGCTCAGGGTTCGGTGGTTCCTACTTCTGTGATCCGCACTCCAGAGATGGCCGAGGCTGACATGAAATTCAAAAACTATCTTGCTGACGATAGCATCAGCACATTCCATGACATCAGCCGAGAGAATGGCATCTGGTTCTACAAGGGCTATATGACAGCTCAGTTCTCTTCTACTTTTTATGTCGAAGGACAGACAGGCACCCTTCCTACAGTGCTCGCAACATATACTGTCGATGAGAGCAATCCATCTGAGGTTTCGGTTACTCTCTATCTTAACAAGCACAAGAAGAGCGGTGCTACAGAAGGCAGCCAGGTCGCTTCGTTACTTTCAAGCTTCAGCCTTACAGACATGCAGCAGCATGTGATGCGCCATTCGTTGTCGGAGGTCAACATCACTATCAACTACAAGACAAAGGATGGCAAGCAGCAGTTGAAGAAAACCATCAAGCGCGAAGACTTCTTTAAGCCATTCTAAAAATCCTTATTTCCGAAATATAAAAAAGCCTGGGGAAATCTCCCAGGCTTTTTTGTTATACGAAGTGTTTGGTTTTATTGTTATCACTGCTTTGTCAGAAAGCTCACTGCACCTTGTAGTACCCTAAAAAAAAGTTGAATGGATTTTGACTTAAACCCTTCTATGGGTTGAATAAGGTGTCAAAGTGTCAAAGTGTCAAAGTGTCAAACTCATTTTTCCCATTCCAAGTCTTCGTCCTTATGTCAAGATGTATTTCTGGGGCAAGGACGAAGAGTCTCCATTGGTGCAGCGTATTATTGCCTGGTCAAATGGCTATTGCGACTTCTCTCATCTCTATTCCGACTTCCGCAAGATCTGCGGCTACTCACCATCCCGCCTGCTCAAAGAATCGGACCATGAAGAGGATGCTGTGGGGTGGAGGATATAGAAAACAATTCTTTGTCCTGATGGGCAGGAAAACGTATTAAGGACGCGCAAAAACATGTTCTGCGTTATCCAGATCAGGGTAGTTAGGATAGTAGATTAGGG
>JAEDEY010000114.1 GCA_016293065.1 Bacteroidales bacterium | reverse complement strand
ACAGGGTTCCCCACATGCTCACTTGATGAATTCGATCCCTTCCCAGAGGATTGAAGATTCACAAGACAGACAATAATCAGGAACTGACCCCTGATCCTTTCTTCGATCATAGCATTAAGACAACATAGCATTATAACCTCCTTTGTCACATCTGCTTTCGCAGTTTCTTCACCGCATCTTCCAGCGATTCGGTAGGTTCAATGATGTTGTAGTCTTTCCAGAAGTCTTCGCTCCAATATTCCTTCACGATGTCATAGAAGACCTGATAGGGCTTGAATGCGTCGCGACGTGCAATGACTCGCTCCGGGTGCTCCTCGCGATCCACTGCCACCATTTCCGACCGTGCCACGTAGGAAGAAGAGAACAAGCGGCGTTTCCAGTCGCACTTGAAGCACATCTCGTTGCAGATATAGTTGAGGCAGGTCACCCCGTCGTGCTGTCGGTAGGTGATGAGGAAACTCACCTTCAGCGGACGGAAACGCAGGCCTAACGGCTTCTTGTAGAGGATGGCGGCAATTGCCCTTTCACGGTCTGACAGGTCGAGTTCGAACTCCGCCCTCGTGAAGGCAAGATGCTCACGGTCGATGAATACTCTGCCCACATACAAGGCATAGTCGAGCTTGACGCGAGGACGGAAGCTGATGACATACTGCAAGCGGTCGTCGATGAAGACCGATGGCTCCTGCACGAAGCTGTAGTAATCGAGCGTCTCTTCGTCGAATAGCGCATAGGCATTCTTCACCACATCCATAAACAGAGGAAGGTTAGGGCCGCCCACAACCTTCACGCCCAGCGTATCCGACTGCTTCTGGCTCAACAGCCTACGTGCCTTATCGATCTGCACCTTGTCGCGGTCGGAGGTGCGTTGCCTGTACGATGTCTTGTACACATCGAGCATTGCCTCCGAGATACTGATATATCGATGTCCCTTCTGCACGGTTTCGCGATAGAAGGCACTGGTCATACTTTCGCCCGACGGATAGTTCTTCGGAATCCTCTCCAGCGCCTCTTCCACTATACTCCGAGCGCTGTTGCCGTATGCCACCACCTCGTTGAGCTGCAGAGCAATAGGTATCATCAGTATTGTCGCATGCATGTTGTTCGAGCCTTCTGGAGCAGAAGCCGAAAACCTGGCGTTCATATATCCGATGTGCGACAGTTCGAGCTGCGGGATAGTGTCCATGTGCGGAATCTTCAGCGAGAACACACCTTCGGCATTGGTCACTGTTCCTATAGGCGTTCCCACAAGGCTCACCGCCACATTCTCAAGTTTCTTTCTGCTTTCCTTGTCACGCACCACACCCGAGACAGTGAATTCGGTCTTCATTGCCTCAACTGGCTCCTGTGCCACGGCAGTAAAAGTGGCAGAATATCCGACGATAAAAAGCCAGAACATGGTAAGATATCTACAGGTCGATTTCATAGTTGTACGATTTTGATACAGTTAACCGGGACTCCTATTTCCTTCTATTAACTTGTCAATAATTACGCTGCAAATATAAGCATTTTCTACGAAATCGCAAAGGGTATGAATTAGAAAAAAGCAAATATCAATGAAGAATTTACTATTGCTTGTCAGAAATTTTGTTTTGCCCTGAAAAACATTGAATGAAAAAAAAATTGAACTCGGATAGGTCCCTAATCGCAGCTGAGGCGAGCGATCTTGCGCTCGCCTCAGTGGCTTAGATGAACAGATTGACGTTTGAGTTTTCGGCTCGTTCCATATAGCTTGCTACGCCGCCTACGTTGACGTTGTCGAGGAGTTCGTCGCGGCTTATCCCCATCACGTCCATAGACATCTGGCAGGCTATGAATTCCACGCCGTTGTCGATGGCTTGCTGACGCAGGGATTCGAGCGAGTCGACTCCTTTCTTGGCCATGAGGAAACGCATCATCTTGGAGCCTATGCCCATCATGTTCATCTTGGAGAGTGAGAGGCTGGTGGAGTCTGAGGGGAGCATCCATGAGAACATTCGCCCCCAGAGGTCTTTGGCGACGTGTGGCTTGTGGGTCTTCTTGATGGCGTTAAGCCCCCAGAATGTAAAGAAGATGCTGACTTTCTTGCCCGTGGCTGCCGCTCCGTTGGCGAGGACGAAGGTGGCGAGGGCTTTGTCGAGGTCGTCGCTGAAGAGGATAAAGGTCTTGCCTTGGGCATTCGTCGTGGGGAGTGGGGTCCCTACGGGGCATGGTGTCGCCTTTTCTATTTCTACAGTGTGTATGCCGCCCTCTGAGTGTCTGCTGACGAACTTGTTGCCTGTGGTGCGGCACCATGCCTCAGCATCGCGTGGGAAGCCTGCGTCTGTGGCCTTTACCACCAGAGTCTGACCTGCACTAAGTCTGTCCATGGCCTGTTTCATCTTGAGAATGGGTCCTGGGCATTGTATGCCGCAAGCGTCGACCGTGATTGTCTCCTTGTCTTGTGGGCTGGGGCAACATTCGCTTGCGACGTGCGTCTCGTTTTTGTCGTCAAAGCCTTGGGGGGTCTCTATGCTTGCGGTGGCGGCCTTGTATGTGCGCAGTCCTCCGATGAGGTTGCTCACTTGGCTATATCCGTTTGCCTTGAGTATGTTGGAGGCGAGGTAGCCGCGCAGACCTACTCCGCAGAAGAGCCATACGGGGCGTGTTGTGGGTATCTCGCCAAGGCGTTGCCTCATGTCGTCCAGGGGAATGTTGATCGCACCGGGTATGCTGCCCAATGCGTATTCGTCGGGGGTACGCACGTCGACGAGGGTGACTGCGGACGTGTCGGCGTCGCGCATCTCACGCCAGTACAGAGGCTGCATCTTTCCGCTGAGTATATTGCAGGCGACGTAGCCCGAAATGGCAACGGGGTCTTTGGCTGACGAAAACGGGGGTGCATAGGCGTGTTCGAGTCGGGTGAGTTGCTCTGCAGTGGCTCCCTGCTTGATGGCGAGTGCGTACTGGTCGATGCGTGTGTCCACTCCGTCGCAGCCTACGATCTGCGCTCCGTAGAGGCGTCCGTCTGTGGGGGAGAAGGTTATCTTGATAGCCATCTGGGTGCTGCCGGGATAGTAGCCTGCATGGGAGCCGTTGTGTATGGTGGCTGAGAGGTATGGTATGTTCATCTGCTTGAGCCGCTTGGCTGGCAGACCTGTGGAGGCTACCGTGATGTCGAAAACTTTTGCAATGGCTGTGCCTATCGAGCCTTCGTATCTGACGCTGTTGCCCAGCACCATATTGTCTGCCACGATGCGTGCCTGACGATTGGCTGGGCCTGCGAGGAAGTTGAGCCACGGTTTGCCTGTGATGGGGTGTGGGAATTCGATGGCATCACCTACGGCATAAATGTTTTCGTCTGATGTCTGCAGATATTCGTTTACCCAAATGCCACGCATCTCGCCCAACTTCAAATGTGCGTCTTGGGCAAGGCGTGTCTCGGCTCTCACTCCGATGCTCAGCAGGACCATATCGGCGTCAAGCTTTATGCCTGACTTGAAGTGTACGGAGAGTGCTTCGCCTTGACGCGAAAAGCTCTCTACGGCTTGTTCGAGGTATAGCCTGACTCCCTGCTCCTGCAGATGCTCGTGTACGAGGGCTGCCATGGAGTAGTCTATGGGGCCCATCACCTGTGGGGCCATCTCGACGACGGCGACTTCCGCGCCTGCGTGTCTGAGGTTTTCGGCCATCTCAAGACCGATGAAGCCTCCACCCACGATGACTGCGCGGCGTACTTTGTGGCAACTCAGGTATGACTTGATACGGTCGGTGTCGTTCACGTTTCTCAGCGTAAAGATGCCTTCGCTCTGTATGCCAGGGAGTGGGGGCACGACCGGTGAGGCTCCGGGTGAGAGCAGGAGCTTGTCGTAGCGTTCTGTATAGGTCTTTCCGTCGGTGGTCTTGACCGTCACCTGTCGCTGCTCTGTATCGATGGCTGTGACCTCGCTGTTGGTGCGGACATCGATGTTGAAGCGTTTGCCGAATGCCTCGGGTGTCTGGACGAAGAGCTTGTCGCGCTCTTCTATCACGCCGCCTATGTAATAGGGTAGGCCGCAGTTGGCATACGATATGTATTCCCCTTTCTCAAAAAGGACAATCTCTGCTTCTTCGGAGAGCCTCCTCATTCGGGCTGCCGCGGTAGCTCCTCCGGCGACGCCTCCCACTATGACGAATTTTGTTTTGGCCATTTTCTCTTTGTTTAATGTGTAAGTTTATCGTAATTGTACGGTTCTTCCCCGTATAAGTAAGTCTGTTTCCACGCTCATACCTAAGCGCCAACAGCAGGTAGGGGCCTCCCATTACGTAGCTATCGCCACCTTTTACCCATTGCCTAACCTGTTTGTCTCGAGTACAAAGGTAGGTATTTTTTCCATATTGCCAAATATTTTGAAGAAAAAATGCTTCATCATGCAACATATTTGCCCAAAATGGTTTCGTGATTATGAAATGAGTTTGACACTTTGACACTTTGACACCCATGACACTCATGACTTGAAGTAAGTCGCGTTGCCCACAGAGGTTATCATACCATCCCTACGCCAGTTCTTCAGCATCTGCTTCACACTGCTGCGAGTGGCAGAAGTTCCCTTCTCGATGATGCTCTGCTGCAGAGCCTGCTCGATGGTGAAACGAGGGGCGAGACGCTCAAAAATTTAGTTACATCATTTTCCATAATTCATTGATGTTAATATAGTTAAACATTTCGACAAGACCGAAACTGACTATCAGTTTCCAGAGCTTGAAAATAAAACAGATTCCAGATTCCCATAATTGTATTTTTTTTGAGCTTAAATGACTTATTTATAATTCTTTTTGATAAAACAATTTGTTGTTTTGTCGATACCAAAAATTAAAGCTATTGATTATAGACCTTGAAGCGACCGGTTACGAAATCATTCACAAAATACTGCTGACCCTTGCCTGTCACCTTGGTGGTGCAACGCTCCATAGTTCCGTGGTGTGTCTCGATCAGAGAAACACTTGTCTCAAACTATGCTGATTTTGCCAAAAAGCATAGAGGTTGTTACCAAATACGATGGTTTTGGGGAAAAGCTACTAACTCTGGTTGCCAATTGTCGGAGTTGTCAAAGTTGTCAAACTTGTCAAACTGAAAATGAAAAGTCTGTCAGAGCTCTAATATAATTATATATTTTAAATATATAATTTATTAGCGGGTTTGACAGATTCCCGAAATGAGTTTGACAACTTTGACAAGTTTGACAACTGGCATCTGTGAAAAATCAAAATATTGAATATCAATCAGTTGTAAGGCTCTCCGATGTATTCAAAAAGCAGTTCGACCTCTTTTTAGTGAAAAAATGGTCGCGTTGATGGTCGAAAAACCAACTTTTCGGAGCTTTTCGCATAGTTTTTGGTCTCCATTTATCTATCTTCGGAGTCTCCGATTTGCCGATTCTTGGCTCAAATTTGGTGAAAACAGGTGTGCAAGGTGTGATTTTTTCACAAAGTCGGACAAATACGGACAAATACGGAC
>JAEDEY010000024.1 GCA_016293065.1 Bacteroidales bacterium | reverse complement strand
ACCAATGGATGGAAAGAGGAAAGCAAGCCAGAAAAAGAAGAAAATGAAAAAGGTGAAGGAGTTGGGGAAGAAGTTGAAAAAGGAATAGATAAAGATGATAATGAACATGATGGTAAGCGTGAAGAAGAAGACTGTCCTGTCATTCTGCATACCGACAATACGGCTCCAGACTTCTCCATCATACCAAGCAGCATCATCTATGTCGAATCGGTAGGCAATTATAGCAATGTCTATTATATAGATAACGAACAAATCAGCAGTCGCACGTTGCGCTCAACGATAAAACAACTGAAGGAAGAACTGCGAGATTACTCATTTATTGTTCAGTGCCATCGTGCCTTCCTCGTCAACATCATGTATGTCGAGTCACTTGAAGGAACCAACAACCGGTTCTTCATCAATCTGTTCAGTTTTGACAAAAAGATTCCTTTGTCACGCTCCAACAGAGCTGCAATCAAGGAGGCTCTATGTGCAAGTTAACAAAACAGGAATCCCGAAGTCTTAATGACTAATGACAAATGACCATAATGACTTAACACAAGACATGTCTTTTCCTGCCGGCAAAGGCTAATAGAGACAGATTCATAGAAGGATGTTCTTTTGCGATGACGACTGGGCTTGGCGAAAGGGTGTCACCTACGGAAGCATCATCATTGACTAAACTAACGGCTGGCCGATAGACCTTCTCGGTGACAGGGGAACAGAGAGTTTCCGTGAGTGGATTGAACGACATGAAAAGGTACATACTGTCAGCCGTGACAGATCAACTGACTATATCAGCCATTTATAAAACCCAACTGCTCTTGCTCTTCGCAAAGACAGCTGGGTTCATTATGTTATGCTTTTATAGCTCGGCAATTTCTTGCATGAGCATTGTCATCAATAGGTGATGAGAGGTTCAAGTTCCTTGGCCTGAGCGATCATCTTCTCGAGCTCGGCAACACTTGGAACGCGGTTGCAGAGGTTCTTCTGCTCATTCACCTCAACGAGTTTAGGCTGGAGGTTGGCGGGAACGCGGTGACGGAACTCCTTGACAGTATCGACACCTGCAGCTTCGAGGAGCTCGGCAAACTGTCCGGCGATGCCATTGATGCGGAAGAGGTCGGCATGGTTGGTCCACTTGAGGATCAGCTTGTGACTGATGCCAGTCTCTTCTTCTACCTTCTTGCGGCCAGCAGCATTAGCGCACTGAGCGAGCAAATCTTCTGTAGTCTTGATACCTACGGCAGCGAGTTTTTCTGCATAAACAGCACCGATGCCTTCTACTTGTTCGATTTTGTAAGCCATGATTTTGGGTTGTTTGATAATTGGTTATTATTAAATAAAGTAATGCGTTATGAAACGATGTAGGAGAGAAGCTGGGCCTTACTTTCTGGCTTCGAGCTTGAAGTCGATGGTCTTGCGCTCCATGTTGACAGCAGCCACCTGCACTCTCACTTTGTCGCCAAGGGTGAAGCGACGGTGTGAGCGTCGGCCGATGAGACACATGTTCTTCTCGTCGTAGATGTAATGGTCGTCTTTGAGGTCGCGCACAGGCACGAGACCCTCGCAGAGATTGTCTTTCAGTTCGACATAGAAGCCCCATTCGGAAACACCGCTCACCTGACCTTCGAAGACCTCGCCGAGACGATCCTTGAGGAATTCGGCTTGCTTGTACTTGATCGAAGCGCGTTCGGCCTGAGCCGCCAGTTGCTCCATGTCGCTGCAATGCTGGCAATACTCCTCATACTGGGTGCCCGACACGCTTCTGCCGCCCTGGTTGAGGTATCGGTCGAGCAGGCGATGCACCATTGTATCGGGATAGCGGCGGATAGGTGAGGTGAAGTGAGTGTAATAGTCGAAGGCAAGTCCGTAATGCCCGATATTGCTGGTTGTATATACAGCCTTTGCCATCGAGCGGATGGCGAGAGCCGAGAGAAGGTTCTCCTCTGGGCGGTCGTGAATCTCCTTCATCAGCTGGTTGATGCTCTGAGCCACCACCTTGTTGTTGCCCACAGCTTGTATCTTATGTCCGAAGCGCGAAGCCATGCCAGCAAGACTCATCATCTTTTCCTGGGCAGGTTGGTCGTGGACACGATAGATGAATGTCTTGGCCTTCTTGCTGATGCGGTTCACAGCCTTGCCGATAGTCTCTGCCACTGTCCTGTTGGCAAGCAGCATGAACTCCTCGACGAGCTTGTTTGAGTCTTTGGCAACCTTAAAGAACACATCGACAGGTTTGCCAGTGTCATCGAGTATGAACTTGACCTCTTCGCGCTCGAACGAAATAGCACCTTCTGCAAAACGGCGTGCGCGGAGCTGTTTAGCCAGACGGTCGAGAGCGAGTATCTCGGGGGCGAAGTCGCCCTGGCCAGTCTCGATGATCTGCTGTGCCTCCTCGTAGGTAAAGCGGCGGTTGGAGCGAGTCACAGTCTTGACGATGCGGCTCTTCAGTACATTGGCATCGTCGTCCATCTCGAAGATGGTGCTATAGGTCAGCTTGTCTTCGTCCTGACGCAGCGAGCAGAGGTCGTTGCAGAGCTTCTCGGGCAGCATTGGGATAGTGCGGTCAACGAGGTAGATGCTTGTGGCACGCTTGTAAGCCTCGGCATCGATAGGAGTGCCTGGGAGCACATAATGAGAGACATCGGCGATATGCACACCAGCCTCCCAGCGACCATTGTCGAGCTTCCTGATCGAGAGAGCATCGTCGAAATCCTTGGCATCGGCAGGGTCGATGGTGAAGGTAACCACCTCGCGGTAGTCCTCGCGTTTGGCAATCTCCTCGTCGGTGATGCCAGCCTCGATCTTCTGTGCAGCCTTCACGAGATTGTCAGGATACTTGTATGGCAAGCCATATTCGGCAAGGATCGCATGCATCTCGGCATTGTTCTCGCCATTCTTTCCGAGGATGTCGAGGATCTTGCCGACAGGGTTTTTCGAGAACTGAGGCCAGCGCTCGATCTCAACATATACCTTGTCGCCATTCTTGGCCTTGCCAAGTCGTTCGGCAGGGATGTAGATGTCCTTGTCGAGCGAACGGTTGTCGGGAATCACGAAGTTGTAGCGACCCGACTGTTGGAGCACACCCACATAGCGGTGTTCGACACGCTCAATTACCTCGAGCACACGGGCACGCATGCCGTTGCTCTTAGATTGACGACCACCTATCTTCTTGATCTTGACTTTATCGCCAGTGAGAGCCTGTAAGTCGTCGCCATCATATACGGTGAAAGAGTCCTCGTAACCCTCGACCTTGACCTGGTGCATACCATTATGGCGACGGTCGAAGATTCCCTCGAGCTCGACTTCTGCCTTGCGTTCGGCATCGGCAAGGGTGAACCGTCCGGTAGAAATTTCCTTGAGCACACCCATTTCGTACATCTCGGCAAGCATGTCATAGACATTCGCACGATTTGCACGACCGAAGATGCCAAGTTCCTGAGACACTTGCAGGTAGTTATATGAGTCTTTTGGATGAGAAGAAAACCATTCTAAGATTTTGGCAAACAGTTTCTCTCGGCTTGTGTTTTTTTTCATAAGGGTAGAACCGTAAATTCACATTATTGTGGCAAAAGTAATGATAATAATTGGCAAATGCAAGATTTTTAACGAAATAATAGTATGTTTGCTTTATTATTTTGCGCTTTAGGCTCTAATTATCACAAATTATCACAATATTATGAACATATACAAGCCATTTAGACATCTGCAACATCGTCGCTCAGGTATTCGTGGGCGTGTTGCACATAATGCTCGATCCCTGGGTCGATCAGTTTGGCAGAAGCCTCGGGCGAGAGTCGCTTGAGCAGCTTGGCTGGCACTCCGCCCCATAGCTCGTAGTCGCCGATGACCGTGCCTTGCAGAACCAGTGCTCCTGCAGCCACGACTGCCCCTCGGCCAATCTCGGCATTGTCGAGCACCGTCGAACCCATGCCTATCAGCACGTGATCCTTGATCTTCGCTCCATGCACACAGGCGTTGTGGCCGATGGTCACATCGTTGCCAATCTCGATATATGCGTCGCCGAGCGAAGTGTGCAGGCACGCACAGTCCTGCACATTCACACGGTCGCCGAGGCGAATCTTGTTGACATCGCCTCGCACCACGGCACTATACCATATCGAACACTCGCTACCCATGACCACATCGCCGAGCACCACGGCGGTCTCTGCCACGAAGGTGTCGTTGCCGATCTGGGGGATATATTGTTTGTATCTCTTGATCATCGCTGAGAGTTTGAAGTCTGCTATACAACACCCTGAGCCATCATGGCCTTGGCAACCTTCATGAAGCCAGCCACATTGGCACCCTTGACATAGTTGATATATCCGTCGGGCTGTTTGCCGTATTGTACGCACTGATGATGGATGCTGTGCATGATCTCGTGCAGACGGGCATCGACATCCTGAGCGCTCCAGCTGAGGTGCATGGCATTCTGCGACATTTCGAGACAGCTTGTTGCCACGCCGCCAGCATTGACTGCCTTGCCGGGAGCATAGAGAGTTTTCTTTTCGAGGAAGAGGTCGATAGCCTCGGGCGTGCATCCCATGTTCGAGATCTCGCCGACACAGGTCACGCCATTGGCAATGAGCGTCTCGGCATCCTTGCCGTTGAGCTCGTTCTGAGTAGCACAAGGCAGGGCGATATCGCACTTTGCCTCCCATGGCTTGCGTCCAGGATAAAAGGTTGCGCTTGGGAATTCGTCGGCGTATGGAGCCACGATGTCGTTGCCTGAAGCTCGGAGTTCGAGCATATAGTCGATCTTCTCGCCGCTGATGCCTTCTGGGTCATAAACGTAACCGTCGGGACCGGAGATGGTCACTACCTTGGCACCGAGCTGGGTAGCCTTGGTAGCAGCGCCCCAAGCCACATTGCCAAAACCAGAGATAGCCACCGTCTTGCCCTTGATGTCGATGCCTGCTGTCTGGAGCATCTCGTTGACGAAGTACAAGCCGCCGAAGCCAGTAGCCTCGGGACGCACCAGCGAGCCGCCGAACTCGAGGTTCTTGCCAGTGAGCACGCCGCTGAAGTCGCGTGTGAGTTTCTTGTATTGGCCAAAGAGGTAGCCTATCTCGCGAGCACCGACACCGATGTCGCCGGCAGGAATATCGATCTCAGGACCGACATAACGGAAGAGCTCGCTCATAAACGCTTGGCAGAAACGCATGATCTCGCCGTCGCTCTTGCCACGTGGAGAGAAATCGGAACCTCCCTTGCCTCCACCCATAGGGAGAGTGGTGAGCGAGTTCTTGAAAGTCTGTTCGAAACCGAGGAATTTCAGTATAGAAAGGTTGACCGAGGCATGGAAGCGCAAGCCACCCTTGTAGGGGCCAATGGCAGAATTGAACTGCACGCGATAGCCGAGATTGACCTGAATCTTGCCTTTGTCGTCAACCCAAGGCACACGGAAGGTGATGATGCGCTCTGGTTCGACGAGTCGCTCGATGAGTGAGGCTCGTTCGAATTCAGGATGCTGGTCATACACATCTTTAATTGAAATTAGCACTTCGCGAACGGCCTGAAGGTATTCGGCCTCGCCTGGATGTCTTGCCTCAAGGGCACTCATGAATGAATCGATGTTCAACATGGAATAAATTTTTTTTGTTGTGTTTTTTTTCACCACAAAGATGGTGGTTTTATTTCGACAATACAAATAAAAGAAGATAAAAAAGAAAAAACACATCCAATTAGTGATATTTTGCAATTTGCGGTCTGCTAATTGGATGCGAATATTTAGTTGGCTACTGTCATTTTGATCGAAGTCTGATGATTATCGGCGTCCAGAAGTGACAGTCTGGCTGCCACGGTTCTGGCTATTCTGGGCATTCTGGCTGCGTGTTGGACGAGCAGAAGTATTTCCGTTCTGACGACGGTTGTCGTTGCGGGAGTTGTCTGCGTGAGAGTTTGAACCGCCACGGTTTGGGTTGTTGCGTGAAGGAGCAGACTCTGGATGTCTGTTGTTGCTACCTCGATTAGGTGCTGCATTGTGCTGGTTGCCCTGTGGCTTTGGAGCAGGCCTATTGTTGTGAACATTGCCGCTTGAGTGAGGACGGTGTCCATTGTCATGGTCGAACTTATGATAGTTGTCGAAACGACCTCGGTAGAAGTCGCGGTTATGGGCATGGCCTCCAGAATAGTGGCTGTAGGCATGAGGAGCATCATAATAGAAATGATTGCTGTGATAGTGATTGTGGACAGGGAAAACCCACGCATGGCGATAGACACGCACAGGAACATAGAAATACTCGATGGCAATGAAACGAGCCCACTGACGAGGAGAAAGCACAAAACTGAGTTCCTCGTTGCGGATATCATAAGCCCAGGTGTATTTGTCATATACATTGTCGAGAGCACGGAAATAGTCGTAGTTGATCTCATAGACGTCTTCTATCTGACCATAGCTGAGGTCGAGTTCCCACGCCATCTTGTCGGTGAGGAAGCGAGCTTCACGGCTTGCGCGATACTTGCTCATTGCGCAAAGATTGATAACAGTTGCAAATGCAAGAACGAGAGTGATGATAGTCTTCTTCATAGTCGTTGCTTTTTTATGTTGATTAATACTCTTTTGTCTATAAGACGTATGGCAGAGGTTTTTGTTTACTGAACAGACCCGATTTTGCAAGCTGGTTGCATGGAAAATCAACCAACAAGGCGATTTTATAAATCAAACAATCTATCGGATGACCACACAATGCAGCTTTTCGGGTGCAAACACCTCGTAAGCCACCTCCTGAATCTGCAGGCACGTTACATTATCTATACGCGCGCAAGTCTCTTCGATGGTTTCGACCTTGCCAAGACGCAGGATGTTTTTTGCCATTGCTATAGCCATATTCTCCATATTGGCAGTGGCTACACCGATCTGACCCTTGAGCTGCTTCTGGGCAGCTTGCAGCTGCTTTGGGCTCATTTTCGTGTCGTACATCTTGCGCAGCTGATTGTGACAGAGATCGATGCACCGACGCATATCGTGAGGGTCGCAACCGAAGTATATGCTTTGGTAGCCCGAGTCGGTATAGTTGCTGATATTACCTTCGACCGTATAGACGAGACCTCGCTTCTCGCGCAACTCACGATTGAGACGGCTGTTCATGCCAGGTCCGCCTAATAGGTTGTTGATGATGGCGAGAGCTGCCGATTTGGGACTGCCGATGTGATAGGAGCGAGCACCTATGATGACATGAGCCTGATGGGTGTCGTGGACGATGATCTCGGGATTCTGGATACTGTTGATAACAGCAGAAGAGTTATCAACATCGGTTGATATCTTGGTGGATAACGTCGCTGGAGTGTTGGAAGCAGAGCCTCTGGCTGCCCTTTCGTTGTGGAAAAACCTCTCGACGGTGTTGATAACCCTGTTGAAAGGTGTCTTGCCATAAGAGAAGAACACCATGCGGTCGGGCGTGTAATGTCGGTCGATGAAGTCTAGACAACGCTTGCTGTCGAAGCCATGAACCGTAGCTTCGCTGCCAAGGATATTGTGACCGAGAGGATGACTGGCAAACACACGGTTCTCGAACTCATCGAAAATAAGTTCGGTAGGAGTGTCGAGATAACTCTCAATCTCTTCTATCACCACGTCCTGTTCGTGCTCTAACTCATGCTGAGGAGCCGTAGCATTGCAGACAAGGTCGCACAACAGTTCGCAGGCACGAGAGAAATCTTCGTGGAGGAAAGCTGCATAGAACGTAGTCTCCTCTTTAGTGGTGAAAGCATTGAGCTCGCCACCCACCGACTCCATGCGATTGTTGATGTGCCAGCTGTCACGATTCTTGGTGCCTTTAAATATAATATGTTCAATAAAATGGACTATGCCGTAGAGTTCGGGCGACAACTCGTTGCGCGAGCCGCAATCGACCATGAAACCACAATAACCCACTGCCGAATCCGAGTGCTTATGCACTATTCTTAGACCATTAGATAATGTCAATTGTTCCATAAAACGAGATTATGAATGCAAATTTATAAAAAATTTGACAAAAAAAGCACTTCATAATGAATAATTGCTTATTTTTGCCAAATAAAATCACAATTATGATAGAATTATTGCAATCTATAATACAGCGCGAGGCCGAAGCGCTGAAAAATATACCATTGACCGAAGATTATGAGAAGGCAATGGATCTCGTCATCGGCCATGTGCATGAGAAGAAGGGCAAGGTCGTGGTGAGCGGTATGGGCAAGGCTGGTCAGATCGGTGCCAACATTGCAACGACCTTGGCATCAACGGGAACTCCTGCTTTCTTCCTGCACCCGAGCGAGGCGCAGCATGGCGACTTGGGCATCGTGCAGCCCGATGATGTGCTGATACTGATATCCAATTCGGGCAAGACCCGCGAGATCATCGAACTCATCGACTTGGCACATAATCTGTACAGAGACTTGCCTCTGATTGTCATCACGGGCAATCCCGACAGTCCGTTGGGCAAGGCTGCCGACATCTGCCTATCGACAGGCAACCCAGCCGAGGTGTGTCCGCTGGGTATGACTCCTACCACCTCGACCACCATGATGACAGTGATAGGCGACCTGCTCGTTGTGGGAATAATGACCAAGATAGGTTTCACTATCGAGGAATATGCCAAGCGTCATCACGGCGGTTATCTTGGTGTTCAGGCAAGAGCAAAGATGTGATAACAACAATAATTATCTATTATAATATGGTAAATTTAATCTTTATAGGTACACAAGAGCTTTTGCTTATTGCGCTGGTGGTTCTTCTACTCTTTGGTGGCAAGAAGATACCAGAGTTGATGCGAGGCCTCGGCAAAGGGGTCAAGAGCTTCAAGGACGGGATGAACGAGGACGACAAATCGGACAAGAAGAAAGACGAACAGAAAACCGAATAAAGAACCTCGAGAGTCATGTTGCTGCGAAGAATCATCAACTTATTGCTGCCAGATCAATGTCTTGTGTGCCGCACGACATTGCACAAGGGCGAAAAGTCGTTGTGCTTGGTGTGTCAGTCGAAACTGCCTCGTGTCAGGGGTGAGAAGGCTGACAACGAGGCTGAACACAGGATGTTTGGACGAGTGCCATTCGAACATGGCACGTCGTTCTGCTATTATCGGCAAAAGAGCGACTTCTCACTGCTGATAGTCGGTGCGAAATATGCTGATCGACCGTGGGTTAACTACAATATGGCGAGTTTGTTTGCCACCGAATTGTCGTGTGCCGGCTGGCCTTTCGATATTGATGTCATAGTGCCTGTGCCCATTCATTTACTGAGAAAAATTGAGAGAGGATATAACCAGACAGTCCCTATTGCCAAAGCGCTGTCGAAGGCATGGGGATTGCCCATTGAATATGACTGTCTGGTGAAAGGCCGCCACACCAAATCGCAGGTGAAACAACAGGCGCATGAGCGAATGAGGATTGTGGAGAATGTTTTCTTGTTGAGGCATCCTGAAAGGATAGAGGGTAAGCACGTGCTTGTGGTTGACGATGTGCTCACCACAGGAGCCACACTCGACGCGTGCCTGCAACTGCTGGTGGATGCAGGAGCAAGGGTGAGTTTCCTGACGTTAGGATTGGCAGATTAGTTTTTTATAATAGAAAAACCCCCTTTTTCCCCATCTTTTTTTATTTTTCAAAATAAAATACTTATCTTTGCGCGGGAATAACAAAATAAAAAACATAGGAATATGAAATCAACAGAACGTCTCGTTGCCGAGAAACTTTTGTCAATCAAAGCCGTAAAGCTTCAGCCATCAAACCCTTTCACATGGGCTTCAGGATGGAAGTCTCCAATCTATTGCGACAACCGTAAGACACTTGCATACCCTGATGTGCGCACAGTGATCAAGACGGGTTTGGTAAGCACCATCCAGCGCAAGTATGGCAAGATAGATGCCATCGCAGGTGTTGCTACTGGTGCCATCGCACAGGGCGCACTCGTTGCCGATGCTCTCGGAGTGCCATTCCTTTATGTGCGCTCAGCACCAAAAGACCATGGCATGGGTAATCTCATTGAAGGTGAACTCAAACCAGGATGGAAGGTCGTGGTCGTTGAGGATCTCATTTCGACAGGCATGAGCTCGCTCAAGGCAGTTGCTGCTCTCCGTCAGGCAGAAGCAGAGGTACTCGGCATGGTGGCTATCTTCACCTACCAGTTCCCTCAGGCTGCCGCTGCTTTTGACGAGGCAAATGTCGAACTCACTACTCTCAGCAACTATACTGAACTCCTTGCTGAGGCTAAGGATCTCGATTACATCAAGGCCGAGGATATCGAAGTGCTCAAGGAGTGGCGTCAGTCGCCATCGACATGGATGCAGGAATAATTAATTGTAGATTAGAAAATGTCAAGATACGAAAGTCAGGTAAAAACAATATATGCTGCCCAGGCTAATGTCTATGCTCGCTTGAGCGACCTTAGCCAGTTGCAGACAATGAAAGACCGACTCACCCCTGAACAGAAGTCGATGATAAAAGAGAAATTCGATGAGGTGAGCAAGGGTAAGGTGACAATCTCGGACATCGCCTTCACGGAGGATACTGCCTCGTGCACTCTTCAGGGTATGCCTGTGTGTGTCAAGATTATCGACCGCGAGCCAATCAAGACCATCAAGTTTGCTGCCGACAAATCGCCGGTGGCAGCAACGCTATGGATTCAGCTCATAGGCACTGCTCCTTACGAGACAAAAGTGAAGGTCACTCTCGATGTCGATATTCCGTTCTTCCTCAAGCCTATGGTGGGAAGCAAGCTTGATGGTGTTGCCGATCAGATAGCAGAAGCATTAACTCGTATTCCGTACTAAGATGAAACTTTGGGAAAAATCTGTCAAGATAGATAAAGACATCGAACGCTATACTATTGGTCGAGATAGAGAAATGGATCTCTATCTTGCACCATTTGACGTGCTTGGTTCGATGGCTCATATCACAATGCTCGAAAGCATCGGACTGCTCGAGAAAGACGAACTTGACGTACTCCTTGCCGAGATGAAGAAGATCTATGCCGATGCTGTTGCAGGAAACTTCGAGATAGAAGAAGGCATTGAGGACGTACACTCGGAAGTGGAACTGATTCTCACACGCCGTTTGGGCGATGTAGGCAAGAAGATTCACAGCGGACGCAGCCGCAACGACCAGGTGTTGGTAGATCTGAAACTATATATGCGCCACGAGCTCCAGGAAATCACTCGTCTTACCGTAGAGCTTTTCAACATGCTCGTCCAGCAGAGCGAGAAGTATAAGAACGTGCTGATGCCAGGCTATACACATCTTCAGGTGGCAATGCCTTCGTCGTTCGGTCTTTGGTTTGGCGCATACGCAGAGGGACTGGTCGATGACCTCACTGTGCTCAATGCCGCATACAAGGTAGTGAACCGCAATCCGTTGGGAAGTGCAGCTGGTTATGGCTCGTCGTTCCCTCTTAACCGCCAAATGACAACCGACTTGCTTGGCTTCGACTCGATGGACTATAACGTCGTGTATGCACAGATGGGACGAGGCAAGAGCGAACGCATTGTGGCTCAGGCTCTCGGAGGAATAGCCGCAACATTGGCAAAGCTCGCCTTCGACGCTTGTATGTATTCAAGTCAGAACTTCGGCTTTATCAAGCTCCACGACGCATTTACCACGGGCTCGAGCATCATGCCTCACAAGAAGAACCCTGATGTATTTGAGCTTACACGTGCCAAGTGCAACAAAATACAGGCTGTGCCTGAGCAGATCATGCTCATCATGAACAATCTGCCATCGGGCTATTTCCGTGACCTTCAGATCATCAAGGAGGTGTTCCTGCCAACCTTCGACGAGCTGAAAGACTGCTTGCGCATGGTAACTCTCATGCTTGAGCATATCACTGTCAACGAACACATCCTCGACGATTCGCGCTACGATCTGATGTTCTCGGTCGAGGAGGTAAACCGTCTGGCTACCAATGGTATGCCGTTCCGCGATGCATACAAGAAAGTGGGACTCGACATCGAGGCTGGCAAGTTCACCCCAACCAAGAGCGTGGCTCACACACACGAAGGATCAATCGGCAACCTCTGCAACGATCGCATCTGCGCCCTCATGGATGATGTGGTCAAGTCGTTCAACTTCGAGAAAGTCGATAAGGCTGTCGAGAAACTGGTGAAATAAAGTTATGTTTAAGACCCTCAGGATATTATTGTGTGCCGTTGTGGCGCTCACTTCGTGCAAAGGCGATGTGACCGACAGTGTGATCCCTGAATATAATGTTCACTATAGCTGTAATGCGACGCTTGTCAACGCTTATTTGCAGCAGACAGAACAGGTGGGACTGGACTGTCAGGGCGGATATGTGAGGGTATATGACAAAAGAAACCTCGCGGCAAGTGATGTGATTGGCTTGGGCGGATTGCTGATACTTCAGAACTACGAAGGAGCCTTCCATGCCTTTGACCTCGCTTGCCCATATTGTTTCTCGGAAGGCAAGACAGGAGCGAAAGTGAGCCGCATCACAATAAATGACGATGGCTTTACAGCTGCTTGCCCCACTTGTGCCTCTGAATTTGGCGCAGTATTCTGGGGTTCTCCTGCTCCTACGGCTGGCCCTGCCAATTCCGAGAAACTCATATTGCGCCGATATAGAGCCCAGCGGCTTATGGATGGTGTGACAGTAAACGTGACCAGATGAAGAATATTGTGCTGATATTGATGACGATGTTTTTGCTCGTTTCCTGTGACGATGACTTTGCCACGGGAAGTGACGCTCAGCCTGTCGCATCGACCGACACGCTTCATCTCGGTACATTGTTGGCTGACAATAGCTCGCCTACTTATCAGCTCAAGCTCTACAACCCCAACAGCAAGGAGCTGAAACTGACGTCTATAGTGCTGCGCAATGCTCCGGCTTCAGGCTTTAGGATGAATGTCGATGGCATGAACGGCACGTCGTTCGCCAACAGCGACCTGCTGCGCATCTCGTCGGGCGATTCGCTGTTTATGTTTGTCGAGGCAACATTTCCACAGAAAGGCTTGGGCACACAGCGTCATCTGGATTACGTCGATGTATTGTGCAATGGCAAGACCACAACCATCGTGCTCGATGCAGTGAGCAAGGATGTCAGACGGCTGCAAGGCTATACAGTAACGACCAATGAAGTGTGGGACAAGGCTGGCGAAATACAGATCTACGACAGCTTGGTGATTGCTGAAGGTGTTGTGTTGACCTTGACCGACAGCACTACGCTCTATCTGCATGATAAGGCTAATATCATCGTCTATGGCTCGTTGAAAGCACAAGGCACTATCACCCGTCCGGTGACGATAAGGGGCGACAGAACCGACAATATGTTCGATAACCTCCCATACGACAACTTGCCTTCGCAATGGGGCAGTCTTTATATGAGGCGACAGAGCCGTGGCAACAGCTTTGAGTATGCCAATATCCGAGGCATGAGTGATGGCATCTGGGTAGAGTCGGAAGCAGATTTCACTAACTGCCGCATCAAGAACTCGGATGGCAACCTGATTACTGCGGTTGATGCCCGAACTCGCTTTGAGAACTGCGAACTGTCGAATGCTGCAGGCAGTCTGCTCGACATCGTTGGAGGAGAGTCGGCAGTGGTTCATTGCACATTGGCAAACTATAACTTTGCGGCATCGATTACTCAGGAGGCACTGAGACTGTCAAACCGAGATACGCTCAACAACGTCAGTGTTCCTCTCCTGCAATGCGACTTTGTCAATACTATCATCTGGGGCAGGAAATTCTGTCCCGACATCTGCCTTGACTATCATCGTCCAGAGCAAGGCGACAGCATATTCAACTATCGCTTCGATCACTGCCTGATACATGCCGATGGAACCGACGACGAGCAGTTTATGGGCACGTTGTGGAATACCGAACCTGGGTTCTTGCTCATTGACGATAAGAACTACACCTACGACTTCCATCTGACCGACGAGTCGGCAGCCAAAGGCGCAGGAACTACAGACAGTGCTTCTTCTCAGAGATCGGATATTGATGGAAAAGAATGGCAAAAACCTCCTTCAATAGGATGCTATGAGTGGAATGATTAATAGTACTAAAACAGAAAATGGGAAGCGAGGGTAATAAATTAGTAAATATATGTATATTGATTTCATTTGTCCGTTAACTCCTTGAGCAAAACGGAAACTCCCGTTAATTCCTATTAACTCCCAAATATTAAAATACTATGGCTTTTTCAAAAGAAATCTATGAGGCTCGCAGAGCCCGCATCGAGAAGGCAATGGGTGGCGGTTTGCTCCTGTTCCTTGGTAATGGAATTGCAAGTTTCAACTATCCCGACAACAACTATCAGTTCCGCCAGGATAGCACCTTCCTTTATTTTTTTGGCTTGGACTATGAGGGACTTGCAGCAGTAATCGACATCGACAACAACAAGACAATAGTCTTTGGCGACGAACTCACCATCGACGATATCATCTGGACAGGTGTGCAGCCAACCATTGCAGAGAAATGTGCCGCTGTGGGAGTGACAGAGACACTTCCGATGTCGGAACTCGCCAACTATATCAATGCGGCAAAGTCGAAGAAGCAGCCTATACATTTCATTCCTCCATATCGCGGACACACCATCCTCTGGCTTCAGGAACTCCTTGGCGTACCAGTCAACACTGCAGCAGGCGATGCTTTTGTGGCTGGAATGCCTGTGGCAACTCCTTCGCTCGAAATGTGCTACAATGTTGCTGACATGCGTAATCATAAGGCTTCAGAAGAGATTGCCGAGATCGAGAAAGCTATCAACATCACTGTCAAGATGCATTGCAAGGCGGTACAGATGGTGCAGCCTGGCATGAACGAGAAGGACATTGCTGCTGCTGTGATGGAAGTGGCATTGCGCGAGGGATACTACTATTCGTTCCCAACTATTGCCACAAGCCACGGACAGACTCTCCACAATCATGGCTATATCCACATCTTGAACGATGGCGACCTGTTGCTGCTTGACGCGGGTGCCGAGAACGAGATGCACTATGCAGGAGACCTCACTACTACCATGCCTGTGGGTGCCGACTATACTTCTCGTCAGAAGGATGTGTATAATGTGCTCATCAACAGTTATAAGACAGCCACAACAATGATACGTCCTGGCATCACCTATCGAGAGGTTCATGTGGCAGTATGGGCAAAGATTGCAGAAGGACTTAAGGCTCTTGGCTTGATGAAGGGCGATGCCATGGAAGCAGCTGAGGCTGGCGCAGTGGCAATGTTCATGCCTCATGGACTCGGTCACATGATGGGAATGGACGTTCACGACATGGAGAACTATGGCGAGGTCTATGTAGGTTATCCTCGTGGCGCTCAGAAAGACTCACGTTTTGGTTTCCGTTCTCTCCGTCTTGGCCGTACACTCGAGCCAGGGTTTGTGTTCACCGTTGAGCCAGGCATCTATTTCATTCCAGAACTCATCGACCAATGGAAGGCTGCTGGAAAGTTCTCCGACTTTATCTGCTACGACAAGCTCGAAGCATGGAAGGACTTCGGCGGTATGCGTAACGAAGAAGACTATCTCATAACAGAAACAGGCTCACGCCATCTCGGATTGCGAAAGCCTGTGGATATTGAGGAGATTCTCGCTTGCAAGAACGGAACCTTTACTCCGTACGAATAATGATTCGCCGATAAGATACAAGATTGAAAGCGCCATTGTCATGCACCTCACACACGATGTGGGTCTTGCCAGTGGCGTTTTCTGGTATAGTCACCGTGATGGTCTTGGCCGATGGTTCGGAGATCAAGACAGGAGAACTTATCTCATTCTGCACCCACCAAGAGAAAGATAGATTGTCGTCTTCGGGGTCATAAGACTCTGAAGCATCAAGAGTGATGGTTTCGCCCGCACGTACATTTATATATATAGGAGCAATGCCCTTGTAGCCATTGACAATGACCACGGGATTGGTGTTGCCTGTGCCACTCTCTGCCCATGCCATGCGGGCAGCAAAGTCGTTGAACTCGTCTGGATAGAACTTCTTCTCGTATGCGTCAGAAGCACTCTTGACAGGCTCTGCCCAGTTGGTCCACGAGAATGTGATGCTGTCGGGAGAGAGACCGAAGACGTGATAGCCGCCCCAACCTACCTGTGTCGGATCCTCTGGGTCGTTCAAGCCATTGGGCATCACATTGAGGAAACTTGGAGTATCTCCCTCCACGCCCCACAGATATTTTGGATAAACATTACCCATCTCACCCTTGCCTTGTATGAGAGAGGCATACTTGTCCCAGTTCTGCACACCGAGAGCATTCTGGTTGAGCCATGCCGATTCGTCCCACACGAACTTCAGATCATCCTTGAACTCCTTGCGCATCCACATGTGTGAGCTATAGTCGCGCTGCATGCGCATCGACCATTGCATGTCTTGGTCGGTGATGGTGTAGATGCGGAATTTCTGCAGGAACTTCTTCAATTCCTCTGGAGTGCGCGTCTGCTGCACCTTCCATATCGCTTGAGCTAAGGTATTCGACCCACCCCACGAAGTCACCCAGATAGGACGGTCGTCGTCTTCATCGGCAAGACGGATGAGCATCTCGCTGCCTTCCGAGTCATTGCCTTCGCCAATCACACCGATGCCGGCATGCTTGCTGCCCATCATACAGCGACTGCGGATGTATTCAGCACTTGGCCAATAACCAATCTTCTGAGGCAACGAGTTTTCTTCGTCAAGGGTCATGTGACCCTCTTGCTTAGAGCGTTTCATGAGGTTGGTGACATCTGTCTCGTAAGCATCGACCACGCGAGTGAGATATTCTGCCCATTCTTCAGGATAAGGGTCGCAGTTCCAGCCAATGGTAGTGCATATAGCCTCGATTTCAAAACGGTCGGCGTACGAGAGCAGACGCACAGCCGACTCGTTGTCGTCTGGCTCAACGTCTGCTGGACCAATGTCGGTCATGACTACGAGTCGTGGCTTCAACTCAGGCTTTGTAAGTTCGTCACTCGCGTTCTTGTTCACCGAACAAGAACATGCTGCCACAAGGCAACAGATGGGAAAAATGTAATTGCTCATTCTTATTCGAAATATAGTATTAGACTAATGCTTTTGTTTCTTGCTTTGGCAATCGCATTGGTGTATTGCATCAGAGTCTCGTCCTTGAGCCCTTTGCGCTTATGGTCAATCATATCGGCAAGTCCGAGGTTGAAGCGAAGTTCGGGACAGAACTTGAAGAAGGGCAGATAGGTGTCGCTGCCGATGCCGATATGGATACAATAGTCGAAACGCTTGAACACAATCGGGGTTTCCTTGTCTTTCGACAGGTCGTATTGGATGCTTGCTCCTGCAATGGCATACGGACGATAGTTGTTGAGGCGACGAGTGGAAACCTTCAGACTCAAAGGAATCTCTATATTGCAGCTCTTGAGGTCTTGTTCTATGGTATTATCACCTAAGTTGTTGATGAAAGCAACTTTACGCGAGACGAAATGCAGAGTTGGGGAGCATCGTAGGTTGAGGAATTCGGTCAATGCCATATCTCCAACCAGCCCGACACTGAACCCTGGATTGAACTCAGGACATTCGGCACACCAACCTTCTCCTGTATGCTCAAACGAAACATTTGCCATACCTATACCCAAAGCGAAACCATAGTGGAACCGCCTTTGGTCGATGTATGGGAGATTCTTGATAACCTGATTCTGAGCCATAATCGGCAAAACCATCAGCAGGGTAAATATCGTTAGTTGCAATCTTTTCATTTGTCTTTAATTTCTTTATCTATCAGAGCAGTTTTACCTATTATTTTACTCACTGCACATTGCAAATATAAGAGTTAAAAAATTAAAAAAAGCATTTTATTGACAAAAATTAGCAAAAATATATCATTCAGCATCAAAAATCTCTAACTTTGCAGTACAAAAAACAAAAAGGTTATTGTGTTATTTTTTAATTTGAACAAAAAAATGAAGAAGTTGGTTCTTTTCGCAGGTGTACTCGTAGCAGTATCATTTGCTTCATGTAATTCAGCTAAGTCTGAGGCTCCTGCAACAGAGGAGGCTGTTGAAGTTGTAGAGGCAGTTGCTGCAGAATCTTGCTGCGCTGGTGACTCAACTCAGTGCTGTGGTGATTCAACTCAGTGCTGTGGCGATTCAACTAAGTGTTGTGGTGATTCAACTAAGTGCTGTGCTGAATAATACAGAGCGGTTAGTTTTCAACCAAGACTACAGAAAAAATGGTTCGTGCTTCATTGAGGTACGAGCCTTTTTTTTATTATTGCATGTTTCATTCCCAATATATCCAAAAAAATAAGTTTTTTTTTTGAAAGTTGCGAGAAAAGCCTTATATTTGCACGTTGATATAATAACCTGATTCAATGAAGATAACTCTCAACCGGCCATTATGCATTCATGACATTGGGCATCGTCCAATGCAGCAGGACTATGTCATTCCGGCTCTGGGAGAGGCAAGAAGCTCTGACCGGCACTTCATGGTAGCAGAAGGTCCGTTGCCCGAAGTGTATTATCACAAGGCTTCGCTGACAGTGATGCCGTATGGTATGCGCATCTGTATCGTTGGAAAATGCAGGGTGTTCCAGATTCGTCCTGGATACGACGAACCTATATATGTCAATGACGGAGAAGAAAATCTGGTAATCAACGATATTCAGCATGGCGACTGGTTCCTGCTGATGACCGATGGAATGTGTGAGTCTCTTTCTATCGAAGATCTGGTTGCAATCATCAATCGCCCTGATTGGACTGGAGAACACAAGCGCGATGCGTTGCTCGACTATACCTCTGAATGCCAGGATAATCATTCGGCTTACATGCTGCATGTCAGATCGGTAGAGGAGGAAGAAGACTATACGGAGACTCAAAAAGAAGCACCAAAAGTCATCGAGCCTTTAGACAGCACATCGGCTGACAAGGAAACAGAAGACCACGATAAAGGTGTCGCCAACGAAGACCAATCGGCACAAAGAGAGGAAGAGAAGACCGAAATGAAACACCAGTCATCAAAGTTGCAGCCTGTCAATATCAGTACAGATATTCAGGACGGAAACATCGACTTGAATACGAAGTCGAGTATGTTTGACCTGTCGGCAAAGACATTTTTTGTCGTAATAGGTATTGCATACTTGTTGGCGTTGATAATAGGCTTTATCGTCGGTCTATGAATAAGCAATAAAGATTTATGATAGAAAAAGTCATCGTATTAGATCAAGTTGACCCTGTCGTTTTTTATGGCGTAAACAACAGTAATATTCTGTTGCTCAAGACGCTTTATCCAAAGTTGCGCTTTGTCGCCAGAGGTCGAGCCATCAAGATATTTGGCGATGAAGAAGATATTCAGATTTTCGAGACCTTCCTGGGACGATTGGTCAACTATTGCAGTAATTATAATAAACTGAACGAAGAGGCAATACTAGACTTCTACAATGGAGAAGGACCACAGGAGAAGAAACAGGATCATCTAATTATCTATGGTGTCAACGGACGGCCGATAACGGCACGTACCAGCAACCAGAAGGCGTTGGTCGATGCTTTCTCAAAAAACGACCTCGTCTTTGCACTCGGCCCTGCAGGCTCAGGCAAGACCTATGTAGCGATTGCCTTGGCAGTCAAGGCTCTCAAGAACAAGGAAATCCGCAAGATCATACTTTCGCGTCCGGCTGTCGAGGCAGGCGAAAAACTCGGCTTTTTGCCAGGCGAGATGAAAGACAAACTCGACCCATATCTCCAGCCACTATATGATGCGCTCGAAGACATGATTCCTTCTGCCAAACTTCGTGAGTATCTTGAGACAAACGTAATACAGATTGCTCCCTTGGCTTATATGCGCGGACGCACACTCAGCGATGCAGTCATCATACTCGACGAGGCGCAGAATACCACAGCCCCACAGATAAAGATGTTCCTGACACGCCTTGGACTCGGTGCAAGGATGATTGTGACAGGCGATATGTCGCAGGTCGATCTGCCTCATAATGTCCAGAGCGGTTTGGTTCAAGCTCAGCGCATCCTCAAAGGTATCCCAGGCATTGCCACCATCGAGTTCGACCGTCACGACATAGTGCGCCACCGTCTCGTCCAGAAGATTGTCGATGCCTATGACCACTATGAAGAGATTCACAAGAAAAAGTTCAGCCTTTTGGATGATAATGGTACTTAGTGGAAGTTAACGGTAGTTACTGCTTCGCTTAGGAATTTAGCTGGCAAATATGTTTATTTGTCTATTCAGCCAGTTTCTGCAGTCAAACAGCTATTGTCCGTTATCTCCCTTAACAAATAGAAACCCAATCAAAACAAAATATTATGTCAGCATTAACTCGTACCGACTTCAACTTCAAAGGTCAGAAGTCTGTTTATCACGGCAAAGTTCGTGATGTCTATAACATTAACGATGAGCTCTTGGTAATGGTCGCAACCGACCGTATCTCTGCTTTCGACGTGATCCTTCCAAAGGGAATCCCATTCAAGGGACAGGTTCTCAATCAGATTGCGGCTTCTTTTCTCGATGCAACAAGCGACATCGTGCCCAACTGGAAACTCGCTACCCCAGATCCTATGGTCACAGTGGGTCTCAAGTGCGAAGGTTTCCGTGTAGAGATGATCATTCGTGGCTACCTCACAGGTTCGGCATGGCGCGATTACAAGGCTGGATGCCGTGAGATTTGCGGAGTGAAACTTCCAGAAGGCATGCGTGAGAACGAGAAGTTCCCAACACCAATCATCACTCCAACCACCAAGGCTGAAGAAGGTCATGATCTCAACATCTCAAAGGAAGAGATCATCGCCCAGGGCTATGTGAGCAAGGAGGATTATGAACAGATGGAGAAATACACTTATGCTCTCTTCCAGCGTGGCACAGAAATCGCTGCAAGCAAGGGACTTATCCTCGTCGATACCAAGTATGAGTTCGGCAAGAAAGACGGAAAGGTCTATCTGATTGATGAAATCCATACTCCAGATTCAAGCCGTTACTTCTATGCCGAAGGTTATGAAGAAAAGTTCGCAAAGGGAGAGCCTCAGAAACAGCTCTCAAAAGAGTTTGTGCGCCAGTGGCTTATCGAGCACAACTTTATGAACGAGCCAGGTCAGGTTATGCCAGAGATTACTGATGAATATGCCGAAAGCGTATCAGAGCGATACATCGAACTTTATGAGCATATCGTAGGCGAAAAATTCGTCAAGGCAGAAGACACCGACCTCGCAGACCGCATCGAGAAGAACGTCTCAGACTATCTCGCAAACCTGTAAAAACTGTGCACAGTTTTGCCGGTTTTGTGCAATGCAAGTAGCGCAAAGACTGTTTATTTTCAACAAAAATACATTTTCTACAATGAATTCCTCTCAAAATAGCAGAGGAATTCATTTTTTTTGTTTAATTTTGCACATTATTAATAACAAATAATTATAAAATTAGCAGAAGTTAACGGGAGATAATGGGAGATAACGGGAGTTAACGGACAAATCCCTGTTTCTCCCGTTAACTCCAATAAAAGAACAAAGAAAATGAAAGTAGCTATTGTAGGTGCCAGTGGCGCCGTAGGACAGGAGTTCCTTCGCGTACTTGATGAGCGCAATTTCCCATTGGATGAGCTTGTGCTTTTTGGCTCGTCGCGCAGTGCAGGTCGTACATATAATTTCCGTGGCAAGGATATCGTTGTCAAGGAACTTACTCACAACCCAGAAGACTTCAAGGGTATCGACATCGCATTTACAAGTGCGGGTGGTGGTACTTCTAAGGAATATGCTGCCGACATCACTAAGTATGGTGCTGTCATGATCGACAACTCAAGTGCTTTCCGCATGGATGCTGATGTGCCACTTGTTGTACCTGAGTGCAATGCCGAGGATGCCTTGGTTCGTCCACGTGGCATCATTGCCAATCCTAACTGCACTACCATCATGATGGTAGTAGTGCTTCAGTGTCTTGAGCAGATTAGTCATATCAAGCGCATCCACGTTGCTTCATATCAGGCTGCCAGTGGTGCTGGTGCAGTGGCAATGCAGGAACTTGAAACCCAATATCGTCAGGTGCTCAACAATGAGCCTGTGACTGTCGAGAAGTTTGCATATCAGCTTGCATACAATGTAATCCCTCAGATTGACGTGTTTACCGACAATGGTTACACCAAGGAGGAGATGAAGATGTTCAACGAGACTCGCAAGATCATGCACACCGATGCGGCTTGTTCTGCAATGTGCGTACGAGTTCCTTCGCTCCGCAGCCATTCTGAGGCAGTGTGGGTTGAGACCGAGCGTCCAGTCAGTGTTGAGGAGTTCCAGGAAGCTATCCGCAATGGCAAGGGTGTGCAGCTCATGGACGATCCTGCAACCAAGACTTACCCAATGCCACTCTTCCTCGCAGGCAAGGATGATGTGTATGTAGGTCGCGTGCGCAAGGATCTTGCTAACGAAAATGGTCTCACATTCTGGCTCGTTGGCGACCAGATCAAGAAGGGCGCCGCTCTCAATGCTGTTCAGATTGCAGAATGGCTGATAGAGAATAAGGGACTTTGATGTGATGAGGGAGTTCCTCCAGCTAGCTCCTTAAAACAACAGAAACATAAAACCAAAAACAAAATATTCTATGTCATTAAAAATCATTGTACTTGCTAAGCAGGTACCAGACACAAGAAACGTTGGTCCGGATGCGATGACACCAGAAGGAACAGTCAACCGTGCTGCTCTCCCAGCTGTCTTCAATCCTGAGGATCTTAACGCTCTCGAGCAGGCCCTCCGTCTCAAGGAGCAGTTCCCTGGCTCAACAATCTCTGTAGTAACAATGGGTCTTCCAAAGTCTGCCGAGGTTATCCGTGAGTCACTCTACCGTGGTGCAGATGCTGGTTACGTCGTAACCGATCGCTGTCTTGGCGGTGCAGACACACTTGCCACAAGTTACACAATCAGTCAGGCCATCAAGAAGATCGGTGACTATGACATCATCCTCGGTGGTCGTCAGGCTATTGATGGTGATACAGCTCAGGTAGGTCCACAGATTGCCGAGAAGCTCGGGCTCACTCAGGTTACTTATGCTGAGGAGATCCTCTCGCTCGATGAGGCTGCTCGCAAGATTGTTATCAAGCGTCACATCGATGGTGGTGTCGAGACTGTTGAGGCTCCTCTTCCTCTCGTTGTCACTGTCAATGGCTCTGCTGCTCCATGCCGCCCACGCAACGCAAAGCGCGTCATGAAGTACAAGAACGCAACAGCTCCAGCTGAGCGTCCTGCTGAACAGGCTGAGGCTATTGCAGCTCTCGTTGAGAAGAAGCCTTATCTCAATATCACCCAGTGGGGTGCTGCCGACATTGATGCCGACCTCAAGCAGGTGGGTAAGGCTGGTTCGCCAACCAATGTCAAGACAGTCAAGAACATTGTCTTCAAGGCAAAGGAAAGTCAGACTCTCACAGCAAGCGATGCTGATGTTGAGGGCTTGATTGTCGAATTGTTGAACGAAAAGATTATTGGTTAATTATGAATAGCGTATTTGTATATTGCGAAATCGAGGGTACAACCGTAAAGGATGTCAGTCTCGAACTCCTCACAAAGGGCCGTAAGTTGGCCAATACTCTTGGCGTACAGTTGGAATGTATCTGTGCAGGTTCTGGCCTCGACGGTGTTGAGAAACAGGTGATGAAATATGGTGTTGACAAGGTGCACGTCTTCGATGCTCCAGGTCTTTTCCCATACACTTCTAATCCTCATACTGCTGTCCTTGTCAATCTCTTCAAGCAGGAAGATCCTCAGATCTGCCTCATGGGTGCAACAGTTATCGGCCGAGACCTCGGTCCTCGCGTATCTTCTGCTCTTTTTAGCGGTCTTACTGCCGACTGTACAGAACTCGAGATCGGTGATTTCGATATGAACTGCGGTTTCGATGAGAACAAGAAGCCTATCGTAAAGCATTTCGAAGAGAAACTCTATCAGATCCGTCCTGCCTTCGGTGGTAACATCGTTGCCACTATCGTCAACCCTGAGCACCGTCCACAGATGGCTACAGTGCGCGAGGGTGTGATGAAGAAGGAAGTGCTCGACGAGAACTATAAGGGCGAAGTGATCCGTCACGATGTGGCTAAGTTCGTGCCTGAGACTGAATATGTAGTCAAGGTTCTCGACCGTCATGTTGAGGCTGCAAAGCACAACCTCAAGGGTGCTCCAATCGTAGTCGCTGGTGGTTATGGTATGGGCTCGAAGGAGAACTTCGACATGCTCTTCGACCTCGCTAAGGAGCTTCATGCAGAAGTAGGTGCTTCTCGTGCTGCTGTCGATGCAGGCTTTGCCGACCACGACCGTCAGATCGGTCAGACAGGTGTCACTGTCCGTCCTAAGGTCTATATCGCATGCGGTATCTCTGGTCAGATCCAGCACATTGCAGGTATGCAGGATTCAGGCATCATCATCTCTATCAACAGTGATCCTAACGCTCCTATCAACACCATCGCCGACTACGTAATCAATGGCACAGTCGAGGAGGTTATTCCAAAGATGATCAAGTACTACAAGAAAAATTCTAAGTAAACTATGGCAAATTTCTATACCGACCATCCTGAAATCAAGTTTCAGTTGGAGAGCAATAAGCTCCTTGAGCGTATTGCAGAATTGAAGGAGCGCAACTATGCCGATGCTGAGACATTCGACTATGCGCCTTCTGACTATACAGATGCGCTCGACAGTTACGATCGTGTTTGCGAATTGACTGGTGACATCTGTGCCAACATCATCGCTCCTAATGCAGAGGATGTTGATGCTGAAGGCCCTCACTGCGAGAACGGTCGTGTGCGCTATGCAAGCAAGACCTACGAGAACCTCGACGCTACTGTCAAGGCTGGTCTTTGTGGTGTGACTATGCCACGTCGTTACGGAGGTCTTAACTTCCCTAACACAGTATATACAGCAATCAATGAGATGATAGCTACAGCCGATGCAGGTTTCGAGAACATCTGGTCGCTCCAAGATTGTATCGAAACTCTCTATGAGTTCGGTAACGAGGATCAGCGTCAGCGTTTCGTCCCTCGTGTGTGCGGTGGTGAGACCATGTCTATGGACCTCACTGAGCCGGATGCTGGTTCTGACCTTCAGAGCGTAATGCTCAAGGCTACCTACTCTGAGGAGGAGGGCTGTTGGCTGCTTAATGGCTGCAAACGCTTCATCACTAATGGTGACTCTGATATCCACCTCGTGCTCGCTCGTTCAGAGGAAGGCACAAAGGACGGTCGTGGTCTCTCAATGTTCATCTACGACAAGCGTCAGGGTGGTGTCAATGTACGCCGTATCGAAAACAAGCTCGGTATCCATGGTTCGCCTACTTGCGAGCTCGTTTATAAGAATGCCAAGGCAGAGCTCTGCGGTAGCCGCAAGCTTGGTCTCATCAAGTATGTAATGGCTCTCATGAACGGTGCCCGCCTCGGTATCGCTGCTCAGTCAGTAGGTCTCTGCCAGGCTGCATACAACGAGGGTCTTGCCTATGCTAAGGATCGTAAGCAGTTCGGTACTGCCATCATCAACTTCCCAGCAGTCTATGACATGCTCGCATTGATGAAGGCAAAGCTCGACGCAGGTCGTTCGCTCCTCTATGCTACAGCACGCTACGTAGATATCTACAAGTGCCTCGAAGACATCGAGCGCGAACGCAAGCTTACTCCGGAAGAGCGTCAGGAGTGCAAGAAGTATGCAAAGCTTGCCGATAGCTTCACTCCACTTGCCAAGGGTATGAATTCTGAGTATGCCAATCAGAACACCTACGACTCTATTCAGATTCATGGTGGTTCTGGCTTCATGCTCGAGTATGCTTGTCAGCGTCTCTATCGCGATGCTCGTATCACATCAATCTACGAGGGAACAACTCAGCTCCAGACTGTTGCAGCTATCCGCTATGTCACCAATGGTTTCTATAGCCAGGTGATTGCCGATATGTTTGCTGAGACTGAGATTGCTCCAGAATATGCTGCTCTCAAGACTCGTGTAGAGCAGATGGCTGAGAAGTTCAATGCAGCTGTTGCCAAGGTCAACGAGCTTAAGAACGACGAGTTCAAGGATTTCTGCTCACGTCACCTCTACGAGATGGCTGCCGACACTATCATGTCAATCCTCATCCTCGG
>JAEDEY010000023.1 GCA_016293065.1 Bacteroidales bacterium | reverse complement strand
AAGCAGCCAATGTGCCAAGCATCCACTTCTATTCGATGAACGCAAGCCTTGCCATCGAGGCGATAGCAAAGCAGGTATATTAATTTAGTAGGAGGCAAACACTATTTGTTTGTCGCTGGCTTCCTTTAGATTACACCTCACGATGGACAACCTTGCCTTGGGCAATGTGATTCACGCTATTAGGGCTCACTTGGGATTTACATCCGTTAGACAATGCTCATGCCAAGCGTACAACAAATAGGGTGTGTCAGTTTGACACACCCTATTCTGTTATATAACAAACACGAAACATTTCTTATTGCTGGAATCTATTATGACATTTATACCAGTTACCATTAGTTGCTCCCTTTGAGCGCACCCAATCAGCAAATAACGTATATTCCAATTCAATGGAAATGCCCTCACTTACAGGTGTAATATTTCTGTCAGCAATCTGCATAGAGAATGGATAATTACCATCTTTAGTACGATAATAAGCGTCCTCGTTGGTACCATTTAGGCTCTTATCGGCCAAGCTCGTAGGCTTGAAGCCAGGCGAATGCACTTCTGTTCGATTGCCCTTCATCGGATCTTTTGTATTGGCAATGATAAAAGCATCGTCATATTGCGAAAGATTGAGTTTTGAAGGGCCCTTACCTGTCTCAAATGTATATGTTATCGTCGCCGTCTGACCACGTTGGACATTTGTGTTGGTGAAGATGACAAAGGCTCCCGACAGGTCTTGCATTATGCCCTCGCTACACTCTACAGAAGGATTGCAAGCCATTATTGTTGAGTTGACGAAAGCAAAGGCATTGGTATGTCCTGCCGATCCTTGTGGTTGAGTCGGAGTAAATGAATCGGTAATTTTGGTAGCATTATTTTTACTATCAAACAAGATGTGGCGATTAAACGCAACAATCACATCATTCATGTCGTAATCGCCCTGATTTGGCCAAAGATCCTCGAACATATATGTGCTATATTCTACCGATTGTCCATATATACCTGTTGTTTTGTAATCGAGAATCTTGCGCTCTGGATTATAGATACTCTCTTTCGGAGTGGCTTCGATAGTGAAGAGCACATCCTCATAAGAAGTATCAACGCCAGGATCGTCTTCAAAGCCATAAATAGCCAAGCCATCGGGTGTCATGAACGACACAGTCAGCGTCTTTTTATTTGAATTCAAGGCACCATCTGAGTAAACAATATTTTTGAAGTCGATTGAGTATATGCTATTAAGCGGCAATCCTGTTTTTTCTGGTCTTGAAACAAGGAAATAGCCAATTGAACATCCAGCAGGGAATTGTGTGCTTACGTTACCCTCGTCATCTACATAAAGAAGCTGAACGCGAGTATTTGGCTTGCATGGAGCCAAAGCCTTGGGGAATCGCTTGACATTGTTCGCTGATGGATTTGTCTGTTCGAATGGCACATGACCTGCAACAGATGTATTTGGGAAGATGATAAACTTCTTGAGTTTAGCTGCTTCGTATCTCGACTTTGGAGGATTATCGGTATTATAAATATAGTATCCAAGAGTATTCTGGTTCCAAGCACCTTCTGACAGGAAGGTCATCCACACTTCAGCACTCTCGTATCTGACAGTTTGACCTTGATTATTGATTCCTTCCGACTTTATCTCGGTGTTGATTACGCCAAGAACTGGAGAAAGAAATTTGTCATTAAATACCTTCTGGGGTTTCTGATTCTGACCTCCCCACAAAGCTTTCTGGATAGCATGAATGGTTTGTGAGGTCACTGTGCCTTCAGATATGATACCATTATCGTCGATAGGTGTACCATAACGGTCATTCCATGGATTGATGGTATAGACGTTATACTCTGAGTTTTTAAGCCAAACCTGAGGATTCTTAACAGTTCGTGTAGCAGCTGAACGTGTTGTGGCTTTGGTTTCTTGATTGGTAAAGCTAATTCGATTGTCCTCAACTTTAGCTTCAACATAAGAAGGTAGGCCATATTGAGAGGTGTGAATCCATAAATCGCTCACGTGTGATGGCAAGGTGATAGAGGCCGACAGTACTCCATCGGCATCTGCAAAACCTGCAAAGAAGGGTTCGCCGGTTATCACAGGCACACTATCGGCATCGAGTTGCTCTGGGAATTCATCGAAAAATTCGATGAGAGCATTTGCGCCAAGAGGACCATAGTCAATGGTGACATTTGTCTTGGATTTAGTCGAGAAATCGAAATAGTCACTTTCGTTTTTTAATATAGAATTGTTGTCTTCTTCTATATCATCTATTGGCTCATAGTATCCACACGAAGCCAAAACAAATGACGCTAATAATAGAAAAGGATAATAATATTGTTTCATATATAAGAAAAGTATAAAATAGGTGTGTAATATTGCTTTTTACGTTACAAAGTTAGGAAAAAAAATACAAATACTTGAAAAAAAAGCAAAAAAAGAGCCTTTTCTGGTAACAATTCCGCAAAAAAAATGCTATATAACAGAGTTTTGGAATGATTGGCAAAAAAAAGTGATTATTGAAAAAACTCAAAAAAACTGGAAGGCTGCACTTTATCCACTACATTTTCATGGATTGACACAGCCCTCCAGACATTTTTACTTCACTGTGATAAGGAAGTAGTTCTTCTTGCCCTTCTGAAGGATAAGATATTTACCCTGAAGGAGATCGTCGTTGGTGAACAACTGATCGAAAGCTCCGAGCTTTGACTTGTTGACACTGACGCCACCGCCCTGAACGAGTTTTCGCATCTCGCCCTTTGAGCCAAATATTGTCTTGACATCCTGAGTTTCAGAAGAAGGGATGCACTCGGTGGCAAGATCCACAGCCTTCATGCCTTGGCCGAAGATCTCGGCTGAAAGCTCGAATGAAGGAACTGCCTCGAACACCTGAAGGAGTGTTGTCTCGTCGAGTGCCTTGAGTGCCTCAGGGTCGGCATTGCCGAAAAGCATGTTGGTAGCAGCAACGGCTGTCTCATAATCGGCTTCGCTGTGTACAAGCACAGTGATCTCCTTGGCAAGACGCTTCTGGAGTGGACGGAGATGTGGAGCCTCTGCCTGTTCCTTCTCAAGAGCCTCGATCTCCTCACGTGACAGAGAGGTGAAGATACGGATATAACGAGCTGCATCCTCGTCGGTCACATTGAGCCAGAACTGATAGAACTTATATGGAGATGTGCGTTTTGGATCGAGCCAAACATTGCCGCTCTCTGTCTTGCCGAACTTCTTGCCATCAGCCTTGGTGATGAGAGGACAAGTCAGTGCGTATGCCTCATTGCCTGTCACCTTGCGGATGAGCTCGGTGCCGGTAGTGATGTTACCCCACTGATCGGCGCCACCAAGCTGAAGCTTACAGTTGTGATGCTCGTTGAGATAAAGGAAGTCATAACCCTGAAGGAGCTGATATGTGAACTCGGTAAACGACATGCCATCGGCACCATTCTCACCCGAAAGACGGCGTTTTACCGAATCCTTCGACATCATGTAGTTGACAGTGATGAGTTTGCCGACATTACGGATGAAATCGAGGAAAGTGAATTCCTTCATCCAGTCATAGTTGTTGACAAGCACAGCAGCATTGGGGGCATCACTGTCAAAATCCAGGAACTTGGCAAGCTGCTTGCGCAAGCACTCCTGATTATGACGAAGCTTATCCTCGTCAATCAACACGCGCTCCTTTGACTTTCCTGATGGATCGCCAATCATACCTGTAGCTCCTCCGATGAGGGCAAAAGGCTTATGGCCAGCACGCTGGAAATGACGGAGCATCATTACACCAACAAGGTGTCCGATATGAAGACTGTCGGCAGTAGGGTCGATGCCAAGGTATGCGGCAGTCATCTCTTTCTGAAGTTGCTCTTCGGTGCCTGGCATTACCTGATGGATCATGCCGCGCCATTCGAGTTCCTTAACAAAATTGAAATTCATATTTTTCTGTTTATTAGTTTTTTCAACACAAAAAACGCTTATCTCTGCACAATGATGCATAATAAGCGTGCAAAGATAAGCATTTATCTTGAAACCTCAAAATTATTAGAGGATTTTCTGCCATAAAGGCCATTTCATACAGTCAAATATACAAAAAGCGGGAAGTAGAAACAACCTCCCGCAATTATGTTTGTTGAATTCTGAATCCTATTAGAACCAACGAGTGTAAGCGAAGTCCATACGGTGTGGAAGCTCCTCATTCTTAGGGAACATACGGAAACCGTACTTGAATGCACCGCTATACTTGATAGTATCAGTAACAGCGAATGTAACGAGAGTGCCCTCACGCTTGATGACTTCCATCTCGAATGCACGGTACTCGTTCTGTTGACCATCTGTATTCTTAGTGATTACGAAGTCAATACCAAGGCTGTCAGAGATGTTCTTACCATCAACAGTAACTGTGACTGTGTAAGTCTGACCAACCTCAGGAATACCCTGAAGATCAGCAGGGATGTTGACATCCTTGATCTCAACAGAATCCCAAGACTCAACCACCTTCTCCTTCCATGCTGCAAGTTCCTTAGCGAGCTGGTAGTTGTTGGCATTCATCCTAGCACCACGAACGCCTTCCTTCTGATAGAAGCGATCATAGTAATCGTCGAGCTGACGCTTCATAGTGAAGTGAGGAGTAATCTTGTAGAGACAGTCCTTGATAGCCTTAACCCACTCAGGGCTGTAACCCTTAGTGTTCTTTGCGAAGTAGAGAGGCACAATCTCTGTCTCAAGCATTGTGTAGATAGTCTCAGCATCGAGCTGATCCTGAAGTGCCTGGTTCTGGAATGTACGCTTATCGGTAAGAGCCCAACCAGCGCCCTCCTTGTAACCCTCATACCACCAGCCGTCGAGGACAGAGAGATTGAGGACACCATTCTGGATAGCCTTCTCGCCTGAAGTACCAGATGCCTCGAGTGGACGAGTAGGAGTGTTCATCCAGATATCAACACCTGAAACGAGGCGCTTGGCGACATCCATGTCGTAGTTCTCGACGAAGACAACCTTGCCCATGAACTGTGGCATACGGCTGATCTCTACGATACGACGGATGAGACCCTGACCACCGCCATCGGCTGGGTGAGCCTTACCTGCGAAGATGAACTGTACTGGACGATCTGGGTTGTTGACAATCTTGGCAAGACGGTCGAGATCGGTAAAGAGCAGGTGAGCACGCTTGTAAGTTGCGAAACGACGAGCGAAGCCGATAGTCAACGCATTAGGATTGAGACCATTGATGGTCTGGATGATCTTTGCAGGATTCTCCTGTTTCTTCTTGAGGTTGAGAGTAACCTCTTCCTTGATATAGTCGAAGAGCTTAGCCTTGAGAGTCTTACGGATCTCCCAGATTTCAGAATCATCTGCCTCATAGATCTTCTCCCACATCTTAGGATCTGTCTGTGACTTATAGTAATCAGCACCGAAGAGCTTAGTATAGAAGGCCTTCCATTCAGAAGCTGCCCATGATGGATGGTGAACACCATTGGTAACATAACCTACGTGGAGCTCATCTGGAGCATAGCCCTTCCAGACTGGCTGGAACATATTGCGTGACACAGCACCGTGGAGCCAAGATACACCATTAGCCTCCTGGCAAGTGTTGAGAGCGAATACCGACATAGAGAACTTGCCCTCACCTGGATTCTCACGACCCATGTTCATGAGATCTGCCCAGTCGATACCGAGCTTGCCAGCAAAATGGCTCATGTACTTGCTGAAGAGACCCTCTTCGAAATAGTCGTGACCAGCAGGAACTGGAGTGTGGCAAGTATAGAGTGAGCTTGCACGAACAACCTCAAGTGCCTGAGCGAAGTTGAGACCTTCCTTCTCGATGAGGTCAGCCATACGCTGAGCGTTCATCAATGCAGCGTGACCCTCATTGGCATGATATACATCCTTCTTGATGCCGAGCTTGTTGAGGAGGAGCACACCACCGATACCAAGGAGATACTCCTGCTTGATACGGTTCTCCCAGTCACCACCATAGAGCTGGTGAGTGATTGAGCGGTCGAACTCAGAGTTACGATCCATATCTGTGTCGAGGAGGTAGAGCTTGACACGACCTACGTTAACCTGCCATACGTTGGCATAAACCATGATGCCATCGTGATAAGGAACTTCGAGAACCATCTGATGACCATTCTCCATTACAGGCTCGATAGGGAGCTCGTTGAAGTTCTGAGCATCATAAACAGCCTCCTGGCTACCATCGGCCGAGAGTGTCTGTGTGAAATAGCCATAACGATAGAGGAAACCGATAGCGCAGAAATCTACGTTTGAATCAGAAGCCTCCTTAACATAGTCACCGGCAAGGATACCGAGACCACCAGAGTAAATCTTCAAGCAAGCTGTCAAACCATACTCCATGCAGAAGTATGCAACGCTTGCACGGTTCTTGTTGACTGGCTCTGACATGTATACCTCGAAATCAGCAACTACCTTGTTGATACGAGCCATGAGAGCAGGATCGTTGGCGATTGTCTGGAGCTTGTCGAAACCGAGAGCGTTGAGTTCGGCTACAGGGTTGTGACCAGTTGCTCGCCAAGTGTCGAGGTCGAGTTCACGGAACAGGTTACGAGCCTCTGTGTTCCATGCCCACCAGAGGTTGTGAGCTACCTTATACAAGCCGTCGAGGGCTGCAGGCATGTTCGACTTTACAGTAATATCACGCCATGCAGGTGCGTTGGTATTACAAACTTTTACCTTCATAAATTAAATAATATAAGATTAGTTACTATAATTTGCTTAACACTGGATTTCTTATCTCTGAAAATCAGCCTCCAATTCGCTTTGCGGTGTTGCGCAACGCCTCGTCGAAGGCAATCTCGTAATACTTGATGAAGTTCTTCCAAGCAGCACGGGCAGCAATCTTCTTGGCTTCCTGACGCGCTGGCTTGGCATCAACAGCCGATTGCGAAGCGTAGGCAAAGATCACATTGCTGATGTCGTTCACCACCGACTCATAATTTGAGTCGTTTCGACCGACAACGACTACACCTTCCGAGATTTCATTGCCACGACCGATCGACTTGCTCCACATACCGAAGCCAGAGAGACTTGTAGTTACGGTTGGCACTCCGAATGCGCAACTTTCCATTGGCGTATAACCCCATGGCTCATAGTATGATGGATAAACGGTGAGATCAAGTCCTGCCAACATATTATAATATGTGCGATTGATCAACCCGTCGTCTCCGTTCAGATAGCAGGGGATATAGATGACCTTGACTTTATCGTTCTTGTCATTGTGGAATCCCAACTCATGAATACGCTTCAGAATGACGTCTTCGTAGTAATTATGAACTGCATGGGTAAACACAGGGTCGCTTACAGGGGTCTCGAACGAAGCTGAGCTGATATATCGAGACTTCACATCTGCACGCGCCTCATTTACCCAGCCAGGAACCATGATGAAAGCCACGATCTCGCGATTTGGAGTGTGATTGCGCAAGCGATTAATGCTGTCGAGAAAGACATCAAGGCCCTTATTCTTCCATTCACATCGACCTGCTGTTCCTATGAAGAGAGCATCATCGGCGGGAACGGCTCCTGTCAGGCTTTCTACAACACGCGAAAATGCCGCACGGCTCTCGCGACGCACACGCGAAAAAGCGACACCACTTGGCACAAATCCTGCCTCAAAGCCGTTAGGGGTGACAAGAGGCATACGCTCGAGCAGCTGATTGCACTCGGCAGCCGTAATCTCACTCACCGTCGTGAAGCAATCGGCTTGCTGTGCAGCACGCTTCTCGACGCTGTGCTTGCTTCGCATATTCAATTCGTCGGCCATCTGATCGCCATGATAGCCAGTCAGATAGTCGTAGAGTGGCTTATTGTTGCCACAAATGCTACGACCCACGCATGTTGCATGAGTTGTGAAGATAGTTGCCACCGAAGGCAGCTGACGCTTGAGGTAGAGGACACCCATACCGGTTGTCCATTCATTGAAGTGAGCAATCACCTTGCTGCGCTGAGGACAATTATGCTTATACAGACTCTCAACTACAAGTGCCGAGGCATAGGCAAAAGTGCATCCCTCGTCGTAATCTCCGTATGCAGCCATCGAATCAACACCATACCACTCCCACATCTGGGCATATACGGCATTCTTGACAGCGTAGAAAGGACGGAAATCAACGAGCACCACTTGTGGCTGTCCAGGGATATCCCAACGGCCGACACGCACCTTGAGACCCTCAGCATTTGCTATCTGAGCCCACTTGGTCAATTGTGGCGCAGCTGCACCCTCAATAAAAAATGGAGAAGGCTGTTGATCCCAAATGTCAGGACCAATGAAAACAAGATTATCTGCCAAAGAAGCCTTCAATGTAGCAGCCTTGGTTGACAACACGGCATAAATACCGCCCACCTTATTACATACCTCCCAACTTACCTCAAATAAATAATCTGGGACTAATAATTTATCTTTCATTTTATTATTAACACAATACTCTTGAATATTCACTCTGCTTATAACACAGGAATTTATCATTTAGAGCTATTTACGGCTGCAAAGGTAACGAAAAAAATTGGAATTCTTTTATTAGAATTCACTTATTGATTCAAAAAAACGCACTTGTGAACATTTTTTAAGATTTAGGCACATCAATTCCTGAAAATTTAACATTAGGTAACACTTTTTCCACTCATAAAAACTCTTTTTTACCTTCTAAGAGGATAAAACAGGAATCTGAATCACCGACAACCATTTGTCGGGGTCTTCCTGATTCCACGCTCCATCGACATAGCTCGTACGTGGCTGACCTGCCAGTTTGTAGCCATGTTGCTCCATATATTGGAAGGCTTCGACAAAACTCTCGTAGAACTTGTCGTAGCGGCCAATATGCTTCATGCATAGGGCTTTGGGAATAGCGGGAAGCACCTTGAACTTCAGTATGTCGCTTTCGGGCATCATCTCTTCGACTTGTTCGCAATATTCTATGTCGATATTTGTGGGGCGATACTCGTTGTATTCGACCGTAAAGCAATAGCCGGGTTGCGCACACTTACATCCCAGACGCATCATTTCGGGACCTATCTTCTCATAACAGAGGCGACCCAGGTCATCATAAGTCGGTATCACCTCTCGATGATATGCGACAATGATTTCTGGCAGCGACTGGATCTCAAATCTATCCATCATGCTGATTTTGTCAATCCATTGTCGCATTGCCAACAAGTCATGAAGACGACGCTGCAACATGTCGAGTTCGGTGCGACATGCTGCAATCTTCTCGTCGATAAGTTCCTGCGACGGATTAATATATCCTGCGGCAAAGAGGTCGAGTATCTCGTCGAGCGAGAAACCCATCATCTTCAGACGTCTTATATTCAGCAACGTCTGCATCTGCGAGACATCATAGTATCGATAGCCCGTCCAGGCATCAACTTCATTGGGCACAAGAAGCCCAATCTTCTCATAATGTCTTAGAGTCTTGACCGTGACCTGACACAATTGGGAGAATTCTTTTATCTTAAACCTATTATGTTTCATCATTCAAAAAAGTAAAAAGCATTTTTCTCCTCTTCCCAATCATCTATATCTTTATGTCAAGCGGCGATCAGATCCTGAGTCAGTATATGATTCCTCTGGGATGCCTATCCAACAGATCACGTAAGCCAACAAGCCTGTGCCCCCACAGAAAAACAATAGTGCCCAGATAAGACGGATCACCGTTGGATCAATACCCAAATAATCGGCTATTCCAGCGCATACACCACCAATCCAGCGGCCGTAAATACTTCTTCTCAATGTTTTCATAATTTCAATATTATTATGATAAGTCTAAAATCTCTGTCATTTGTTTGACGATGCAAAGTTGTGACAAAAAAGTAACACTGCCAAATTTTTGTGACGAACGGCAGAAAAAATGCAACGAATGGCAGGTTTCTGTGACGAATGGTAAAATTCTGTGACGAATGGATGCGTTTTTTGCTTCGTTTTTAAGAAAATTTCAATAATTATTGCTAACTTCGGACCTATGAAACAGATTATTTTACCTTATTTAATATTAAGCCTTTTCTTTGTGGCGTGTGATTCGAAGGTTGAATCCGAACAGCTTGACAAGGTTGAGGAAGTGATGATGGTCAATCTTGATTCTGCAGCAACTATGCTCAGCGAGATGCCTAAGCCCACCTCAAGCGAAGCAAACATTGCCAGATACTATCTGATCGACAACTGGATCAAATATGCCAGATATGAGAAGACATTCGACATCGAGTCGCTCGAACGTGCATATCACTATTTCAACGACGGCGACAGCAACCTGCGCAAGGCACAGGTCAATTATCTCAAAGGCGCAATCTACGATCAGCTGAAAATCGGTGACGAGGAGTTGAAGGCCTTATGCTATTTCACTGCCGCCAAGGCAATCGAGAAGACCGACAACCATCAGCTTGCTGCCCAGATCTATCAGCGCATCGCTGCCGAGATGAATTCTCGCCATGCTTTTCAGGAAGCTCTCGATTGGGGTCAGAAATACTGCCTTGAGGCGCAGAAATCTGGTGATGCACGCGAGGAGGTGATTGCTCTGCTCAACCTTGCTATGGCTCATTGCTGGCATTCCGATTCTATCTGTGAAGCGAATCACGACTTCGAAAACGGCTACCGCGAGTCGATTGCATTGTCTCACGAGGCGCTCAGCATTGCCACTGTCCACAACAATGTCGATGGCATGATGCGTGCCAACGACAAGCTGTCGGCATTCTATTCACGCGCACAGAAAGCCGATTCTGCCCTGCATTATGCTCTGATTGCCGATAGCCTCATATATGTTGTCGAGGCGAAAGAGCCTTCGCGTCAAAAACGCGGACATTCTACTCTGGCCGATGCTTACCGCAAAGTCGGCAAGAAGCTGCGTGCCGAATATGAAGAGACCCACGACCGTGCTCTTCTTTCTCAAATTGAAGATATAGCTGCCAAGGCGATGATGGTGGTCGAGAATGATTTCAGCAGTGCAAATCCTGTGACACGTCAGAATGCAGCTCAGCTTGGCTACCTCATTAGCAAAGACCTCCTGAAGGACACCGAACTTTCGCTTTTCTACATGGGTCGTTTCAATCACATCCAGGACTCTCTGCAACGTGCACAGCAGAACTTGAAAGTGATGACTGCACCTATTCGCATCGAGAAGGAAGAGGTTGAAGCCACTCTCGACAAGACAAGACATCAGCTATGGTGGGTCGTTGCCATCAGTTTCGCGTTGTTGCTGGTCGTTTCTTCCATAATGATATTCCTGAGTCGCCGTAACCGCAGAGTTCTGAACAAGCTGAAGGACGAACTGAATGAAGCACTCGCCGCTGCCGAAGAGATGGCAAAGAAGCAAAAAGAAGAAGAGAATAAGCTGAAACTGGATCCAAACGCCGCATTGGTACATATCCCTGTGAAGTTGCCAAAGGCCGATCCTGAAAAGCCGATCGTAATCGAAAGCGCCACCAACGAGTCGCTCACAGTGCGCCCTGTCGATTTACTCTACATCACTGTCGAGAGCAACAATCTCTATATTGCCTATATCAACGATGGCAAGCTCAAGACCAAGTCGATACGTTCGACAATGAAGGTTGTCGATCAGCAATTGCTGCCATTCACCAATATCGTGCGTTGCCACCGTGCTTTCATGGTCAACCTCTCACACGTCAAATACGCCGTTACCACGAGTGCAGGGCTCTCGCTCCTGCTCGATGTCAACGAACTGATCGTCCCCGTGTCACGCTCATTTGTCGATAGCATCAAGGTGGGCTTGAAGGAATATAGCCAATGCTGAGGGCTCACGACATAATAGTGAGCAACGTGTGATTGAGCGAAGCGAGGTCGATAGGCTTTGCCAGATGGGCGTTCATGCCTGCATTGAGAGCATTCTTCTTATCCTCCTCAAACGCATTGGCTGTCATTGCCACAATAGGTATATTGGCCTTGACAGGGTCTTCAAGATTACGTATCACACGTGTTGCCTTGTAGCCATTCATGTTTGGCATCTGTATATCCATCAGAATCAGGTCGTAATAGCCAGGAGCCGACTTGCTGAGCATATCCACGCATACGATGCCATCCTCGGCTCTATCCACCACGAATCCCTCTTCCTGCAGAATTGAGCAAGCTATCTCGGCATTAAGGTCGTTGTCTTCGGCCAACAGGATGCGCTTGCCCGACAGTTCCCTTGATATTTGTTCTGGCGTGACTTCGCCCACCGTATGTTTCTCTGTCGAGATGCGGAATGGTATGGTGATGGTGAATCGTGTGCCCTTTCCCAACTTGCTTTCTACTTCGATAGTGCCATTCATCAGCATCACCAGACGCTTGACGATAGGCATGCCGAGTCCTGTACCCTGTATCTTGCTGATCGTAGAGGTGCGTTCGCGCGAGAACTCGTCGAAGAGATGTGGCAGGAACTGCTTTGACATACCGATGCCTGTGTCCTCGATCACAATCTTGTGGACGACGCTCTGTGGCCGTTCCGATGGCATTTCGGTGATTGTCATGGTGACTTGTCCTCCCGACGGCGTATATTTGAGGGCATTGCTGAGCACATTCACCACGATCTGTCTCAGTTTTGTCGGGTCGCCGATGATGCGCTTGCTCTTGATGTCTAGCTTGTGTACGAATGTCACGTTCTTCTCTTGCATCTGCGAGCTGAACAGGTCGAAGAGCGAATGGCAGAATTCCTCAGAATCGACAGTGGTTTCGTCGAGCGACTCCTTGCCACTCTCGATGCGAGCCATGTCGAGCACATTGTTGATGAGCGAAAGCAGGAACTTGTTCGACGAGTCGATCTTGTCGAGATAATCGAGCAGCTTGGCTTTGTTGTCGATGTTCTTGCGCATGAGTTCGGTGAAGCCCATGATGGCATTCATCGGGGTGCGAATGTCGTGCGACATGTTGAAGAGGAAATCGGTCTTTGCCTTATTCTCGGTTTCCGATTTTGCGATTTTCACCTCTTGCAGCAGTCGTTCGTGCTCACGTTCTTTCTTCACCAAGTCATCGACGTTGCGGGTGCTCATCACCACGACAGGCTTGCCATTGGCCTCTTTGACAAACGAGATGCGTGCCTGATAATATGTGATGCCTCGGTCTTCGCGCAATGATTGATAGACGAATGTATAATCACTGTCCTGATGCGACTTCATATAGTCGATTGAAAGCTTATACAGGAATTCGGTTGTGCTTTCGGCTGTCACGATGCTGTCGTTGTAGCGTTCGACGAGTTGCGTCCAGCTGTTGCCACATTCGCTGCACATGGCGGCAAGATACTCACCATCTTTGCCAATAGCGCGAAACACATTGACTGAGTCGTGATCCAAATCCACCAGCAACACCGAGAAGCAGTCGGTACCCAATCCTTCGATGATGGCTCGCTGACGTTCGAGTTCTTCGTTTCTCTGAATGTCGCGACGTGTCTCGTCGTCAATGTTCTTAAAGCCGATCACAAAGTCGAAATTGTCGGGTCTCATTCTCACCAAGACACAACGATAGAAGCATATCTTGCCATCCTTATATACCCTATAGTTGAACTCGTAGTTGACTCTGTCTTTGAGCAGCTCCTTCACGCCGCTGATTTTGGCAACGTCATCAAACAGATAGCGGTCGTCCTCAAACACATCGTTGTCGATATACAGCTTTATGCTTTTCTCGTACTTGCTGACCACGAATGTCCTGCCATAGCGGTTCGAGATATAATTGGCCATGCGATAGCACACTGCCTCGCCTGTCGTCGCATTGATGCTGTATGCTCCCTCGAATGGCATCGACAAAGCCTGGATGACATTGTCGCGCATCTGCATGGCGCTCATCTCGTTGGTCACCACTCTCACTGCAATGATCACCGATGACAGCTGATTGCTGCTGTCGAATTCGTATGGCACGATGCTGCACCTCATCCATCGTCCATCGATGGTTTGATATGCCTCCGAGATGATTGTCTGTTGTGCAAGTCGGGTCGTTATCGTGTTGATGTCAAGAAACGACATTACTATCGATCGATGTTTTTCGGCCACCGATTTGCCCAAGAAGACGAGATACGATTCCGGCATCCGCTCAATCCTGATTGTTTTTCGGCTTAATGTGTTCTCTGATATTACCTTTTGCAATGTCTTCTTTCCCAAATCAAGAATATACATATACGAGAAGACATTGCCTAATGCGGCAATGAATGAAGCATGTTTCTTTGGCGTTATCTCTTCAACCATCGTATATTCAGAATTAATTAATCAAAGTATTTGCAATGCAAAGATAGGCATTTATTTATTTGGTCGCACATTTTTCTTCCTTTTTTTGTGCTTTTTATGCAGTATTGATGCTTTTTTATGCTTTCTTCGTACAAAAACAATAAAGGAATGACTCACGCCATTCCTTTTTGCTTAAACACACAATACACATCATTCAATTCATGATAACAAAAGTGATTGTCACATTACCATTAATCTAACTATATGTAATAGATCATCTTGATTCTGGTGCAAAGGTATGGCTTTATTTCCAAAGGCGATATAACAAAACATTCATTGTATAAAAAATTTGTTGCATCGGCGTTGTTTTGCACAATTAAGAAAGATTTTGCACGTTTTTGACACAAAATTTCGCATAAAATGGAATATTTTGGAAAAATATCAATACATTTGTGGCAAATATAACTTACTGAAACAGTGAAAACTCCTATTTCAATATCTCTCCTCTTGTTGTCGATACTGGCAACTGCCTCGCTTTCTCTCCTGTCTTCTTGCTCTATGCAGGAAAAGAAGCAGTTTGTCATCGGCATTTCTCAGCCTTGCGATGACGCTTGGCGACAGAAGATGAACGAGGAAATGCGACGCGAACAACTTTTCCACTCCAACATCACCTTGGAGTTTCGCAACTCGGAGTATGACAATGCACGTCAATGCGCCGACATCGAGGAATTCATCAGCAAGGGTGTCGATCTGATCATCGTGTCGCCCAATGTTGCCGACGCCCTCACAAACGTCGTGTCGAAGGCTTACAACTCTGGCATACCCGTCATCGTAGCCGATCGAAGCGTCAATGGCGACGATTACACAGCTTTCATTGCGGGCGACAACAGGCAAGTGAGCCGATTGATGGGCGATTACGTCATCGCCAACATGCCCAACGGTGGCAAGATATTGGAGCTGAAAGGCTTGCCTAACGCCTCTCCTGCCATCCAGCGCCACGAGACATTCTCTAAAATGATAGGCACAATGCCCAACTTTGAAATCGTCGAGTCAATCAATGCCGATTGGCAATGGAGCATTGCCGATCACATCATGGATTCGCTGCTCCATGCTGGCGTTGTGGTGGATATGGTTGTGGCTCAAAACGACCAGATGGCAATGGGAGCACGCGCTGCTGCCGACCGCTACTTCGGAAGAGAAAACAACAAGATCCGCTTCTTGGGTGTCGATGCCATGACTGGCGAAGGCAACGGCATAGATGCCATCATCGACGGTCGATTAGAGGCTTCGTTCCTCTACTCTTCGGGTGGCGACAAGATCATACGTCTGGCAATGAACATTCTTGAAGGCGAGCCTTACGAACGTCAGCAGATACTGCCCTCGGCCGTGATCAACCGTCAGAGTGCTGAAGCTATGGATCTGATGGCTCAGGAAACCGAACATGAGGTCGAGACAATCAAGATGCTCAAGGGCAAGGTCGATGAATACTGGCATCAGCACAACCTGGAGCGCACCCTCCTATATACATTATTGATATTATTTATAATGGTGCTTGTCATCATTGCCGTGCTCTATCGCAACTACAATATGAAGGTGCGCATGAACGCGCGTCTTGCACAGCATCGAACAATACTGGAAGAGCGAAACAGAGAACTGAAGAAAGTGACCCGGCAGCTTGAGGAAGCAACTCGCGCCAAGCTGATGTTCTTTACCAACGTGAGCCACGACTTCCGCACTCCGCTCACCCTCATCTCCGCTCCTCTTGAGAAACTGCAGGAGACCGAAGGTTTCAGTCCTCAGCAACGTCAGCTCTTAGGCTTGGCCAACAAGAACGTGCAGGTGCTGCTGCGCCTCATCAACCAGATACTCGACTTCCGCAAATACGAAAGCGGCAAACTCACACTCAACCTCCAGACAATCGACCTCGCCAATGCCGTTCGCAACTGGCTCGAGTCGTTCAATGGCCTTGCCCTCAACAAGCATATCAAGCTGAGTATCAACTGCAACAACGACCCTGTGCTTGCCGACCAGTCGTTCGTGACTCAGGTCGATGTGCAGAAGATCGAACGCGTCTTCTTCAACATCATGGGCAATGCGTTCAAGTTCACGCCCGAAAACGGCTCAATCAGGATAACTCTAAGGCGCGATGGCGGCAACATCGTCATGTCGATTGCCGATTCGGGCAGAGGCCTTCAGGTCGAACATATCAACCACATCTTCGACAACTTCTACCAGATAGATTCGGTCAATTATGAGGGTTCGGGCATAGGTCTTGCAGTGGTCAAGAGCTTTATCGAGTTGCATGGCGGTACCATTGTAGCCAGCAACTTGGCAGAAGGCACAGGTGCAGTCTTTACCATCACGCTCCCTGTCAGCGAGGCGGCTGCCATACCCGACTCTGCCGATGTCAACATCTCTGCCCAGCAGGTACAAGCCGAATTGGGCGAGGTGGAGCAATGTGAAGAGATTGCCGAAGACGAACCACTTCCAGTGGCTCTCGTCATCGATGACAATGCCGACGTACGCGAGATGATGCGCACCCTTCTTGCCGATAAGTACAAGGTCATCACTGCTTGCAACGGACAGGAGGGCTTGCGTCGTGCCATGATGACCGTGCCCAATGTCATCATCTGCGACGTGATGATGCCAGTGATGGACGGCCTCGAATGCTGCCGCCGCCTGAAGGCCGAGATCTGCACGAGCCATATCCCAGTGCTGATGCTTACGGCTTGCTCGCTCGACGAACAGCGCGTTCAGGGTCACAAAGAGGGTGCCGATGCCTATCTACCAAAGCCATTCAGTTCCGAGGTGCTCATTGCCCAGCTCGATGCCTTGGTGAGCAACCACGACCGCATCCGCGATTTCTTTGGCGACATGACCATCGTCTCTGCCAAGAAGCCAGAACAGAAGGCAACACAGGAGGAACAGCCACAGAAGGAGGTCAAGAACACCGACACGCCCGACGAGAAGTTCCTCCGCAAGATGCGTGCGATCATCGAAGAGAAGATGGGCGATTCGGACTTCAATGTCGAGAACCTTGGCGACGAGATAGGCATGAGCCGCGCCCAGCTCTACCGCAAGGCAAAGGCTTTGACCAACTACTCGCCTGTCGAGCTCATCCGCAACACGCGCCTCAAGAAGGCTCGCCAGTTGCTGGCTCAAGGCGAAATGAACATCTCGCAAGTGGCTTACGAAGTAGGCTTCACCGCTCCGTCATATTTCACCAAATGCTACAAGGAGTTCTTCGGTGAGATGCCCAACGAGATGAAAAAATAAGATTTTTGGTTCAATCCATAGAAAAAATGTTGCAGATTTTGGGTTTGCAACATTTTTTCTTTTCATAGCAACATTTATTTCGACTAAAACATAATAAGTTAGCTAGCTTTGCAGCGAAAAACTTACAAACAAGCAATTACTAACTTTTAACAACACAACACTTACATGAAACGATTTCTTTTAATCGCAACCATGATCCTGACTTCATCTGTGCTCGCCTTGGCGCAGACAATCAAGGTGCAGGGTACAGTGATTGACAAGAGTTTCGACGAGCCTATCATGGGCGCGACCGTTCTTGAAGTTGGCACTACCAACGGAACTGTCACCGACCTCGATGGCAACTTCGAGCTCACAGTAAAAGAGGGTGCAACCCTCCAGTTCAGCTACATTGGTTATTCTACGCAGACACACGTTGCAGCTGCCAAGATGGAGATTCTTCTTGCCGAAGACTCTCAGATGCTTGAAGAAATGATCGTGACTGGTTACACCACCCAGCGCAAGGCCGACCTCACTGGTTCGGTGGCTGTGGTTTCAACCAAGGCTCTCAAGACTTCGAGCGACACCGACCCAATGCGTGCATTGCAAGGTAAGGTGGCAGGTATGACCGTCACAAGCAACGGCTCACCTTCGGGTGCTGGTACTGTCAGAATCCGTGGTATCGGTTCGTTCAACTCTTCACGCGACCCTCTCTACGTAATCGATGGCGTACCTACAACTACCAACCTGAACACCCTCAACATGAACGACATCGAATCAATGCAGGTATTGAAAGATGCTGCTTCGGCTTCAATCTATGGTAGCCGCGCTGCCAATGGTGTCATCATCATCACCACCAAGCAGGGTAAGAAGGGCGACGGCAAGGTGAAGGTCGATTTCAATGCAGGCCTCACTGCTCAGTTCTACACCGACCAGACAATGATGAAGCTCCTCGACACCAAGGGCTATGCAACAGCAATGGTTCAGGCTGCTCTCAACGACGGCATCGACCCTGCTGTCTATGCTCAGAACTACGGCCTTTCATTGTCGGCTGCTGGCGGCATGCCAATCAGCGCCTACAATCCAGCAACAGGCACTTACGAAAACTACACCGTGGGTGGCTACTATGACGGCTACATCAACCAGAAGCGCACGATGCGTTTCTCTGATACCGACTGGCTTGACGCAATCTCTCAGACAGGCTTCACCCAGAACTACGACCTCTCGCTCTCTCATGCTTCTGAAAAGAGCAGCCAGATGTTCTCTGTTGGCTACAAGCGTGCCGAAGGTATCTTGAAATATACCGATTTCCAGAGCATCTCTGCTCGTATGAACTCGACCTACAACGTCAACAAGATGGTATCGGTGGGCGAAAACTTCACATTGACCTATAGCGATCAGGTAGATTGCGCTCCAATGGAGAATGCGCTCAAGATGTCGCCAACAGTTCCTGTATATGAGGAAGACGGCGTGACATTCGGTGGTCCTGTAGGTGGCATGAGCGACCGTCAGAACCCATTGCGCGAACAGTATTTCAACCGCGACAACCGCCTTCAGATCTGGCGTGCCTTCGGTAACGGATACATCGACATCAAGCCAATCAAGGGTCTCACCCTCCGCTCAAACTTCGGTCTTGACTTCCAGTCATCATATATCCACAGCATCACTTACACCTTCCACTCAGACATCGTCAACAACGACACTCCTCGTGCGACAGCTGCTCACAGCAACGATCTGCGCTGGACATGGTCAAACACAGCCAACTACTTGGTTCCACTCCCAGAAGACCATACACTCTCTGCCCTTGCAGGTATCGAACTTCACCGTCAGATCTACAAGGACATCAACGGAACAGCAGAAGGCTTTGCTGTCGAAAACAAGGATTACATGCAGGTAGGCGCAGGCACTGGCGTACAGAAAGCCGGTGGCGGACGCGATGGCTACGCTCTTGCCTCTTTCTTCGGCAAGCTCGACTATAACTGGAAAGACCTCCTCCTCGCTTCGTTCACTATCCGTCGCGACGGTTCAAGCCGTTTCGGTGAAAACAACAAATACGGTACTTTCCCAGCAGCTTCTCTCGGTTATCGTCTGTCAAAGAACCTCGACAAGGAGTGGCTTAGCGACCTTAAGGTACGTGCCTCTTGGGGTATGACAGGTAACCAGGAAATCTCGAACGTGGCTCGATATGGACTCTATGTTGCCGACTATGGCGACAATCGCGACTCAGGCACTGCCTACGACTTTGTAGGCACTGGCAGCGGCACATTCCAGAGCGGTTTCCACCAGACACAGCAAGCCAACCGCAACCTGAAGTGGGAAACCACCATCCAGTATAATGCAGGTATCGACTATGGCTTCCTCGACAATTCCATCTATGGTACTATCGATGCCTACATCAAGGATATCGAAGACATGCTCATCAGCCCTGCTTATCTCGGAGCTCTCGGTGAAGGTGGTGCTTCATGGTCAAATGGTCCTTCTCTCCGCAACTGGGGTATGGAATTCACCCTCGGCTATCGTGGCGAGACAAAGTTCGGACTTGGATATAACATCAGCGGCAACATGGACTTCTACCGCAACTGGGTGACTTACCTCCCTGCTACCACAACAGGCTCTTACGCTCACACCTCTAAGGAGAACCTCGTTCAGGCAAAGGTGCCATACGGCTCTCGCGTAGGTTATGTGGTCGATGGTCTTTTCCAGTCGAAGGAAGAGGTTTATGCCTCAGGTCAGGAGAATGCACGTGTCGGTGGTCTCAAGTATGCCGACCTCGATGGCAACGGCATCATCAACAGCGACGACCAGACATGGATCTTCAATCCGGTGCCCGACTTCTCTTACGGTCTCAACATCGAGCTCAACTACAAGAACTTCGACATCGCAATGTTCTGGCAGGGTGTTGCTGGTCAGCAGATCTACAACGACCAGAAGTACCAGACAGATTTCTGGAGCATCACCGATGCAGGCTCAAACAAGGGTAGCAACATGCTCAACGCATGGACACAGGACAACAAGGGCTCAAAGATCCCTGCTCTCACTACCAACAACTCAGCCGACGAAGGTCGCGCATCGAGCTACTATGTCGAAGACGGCTCATGGCTCAAGCTCCGCAGCCTTCAGTTGGGTTACTCTCTCCCTGAGGAGCTCATGAAGAAGGCAAAGATTGGCAGCTGCCGATTCTATGTCAGCGGTCAGAACATCCTGACACTCAAGAGCGACAGCTACACAGTGTCAGATCCTGAAAATTCGAGCTGGGCTTATCCTCAGACAACAAGCGTCAGCGTAGGTGTTCAATTAGGATTCTAAAGTATTGACTATAATTATTTTGAAATATATGAAAAAACAATATATCTTCGGAGCAATAGCATTGGCAATGTCATTGTCATTCAATTCTTGCGACGAGTTTCTCGAAATACAGCCAGCTGGTGTCATCGACGAGGAAACAGCTTTTCAGAATCCTGATGGCATGGTAACTGCTGCCTATTCTGAACTTGGCAACGACTGGTATCAGTATGCCTTCAACCTCTGGCACTATGGCGACCTTGCAAGCGACGATTGTCTCAAGGGAGGTTCAGGTCTCACCGACACAGAGCTTCACCCTGTAGAGGTATGGAGCAGTCTTACCTCTTCATCGCCTGCCAATCTCGACGAGCTCTGGTATCGTCTCTATGTAGCAATCTCGCGCTGCAACCGCGCCCTCATTTCGCTCGAAGAGCATGGTGAGACAGTACTAGGCAGCGACCTTGCACGTCAGCGTGAAGGCGAGGTGCGTTTCCTGCGTGCTCATTTCTACTGGAAGCTCTTCACCCTGTTCAACCAGATTCCTTGGATCGATGAGACAGTGACCAAGGAGGTGACTCACGAGCAGGTACGCAACGACGAGTTCACTCACGACGAGCTCTTCCAGAAGATCATCGATGACTTCAAGTTTGCCTACGATGTGTTGCCTGCCAAGCAGGATAAGGTGGGTCGTGCCAACAAGATCGCCGCTGCTTCTTACCTTGCCAAGTGCTACCTCACCCGCGCTTATGGTGATGGCTATGAGGCAACTACAGGTTATGCTCACATCAACAAGGCTGACATCAGCGAGGTGCTCAAATACACTCAGGAGGTGGCAAATTCGCAGTATGGCTTCGAAGCTGACTTCGGTGACCTCTTCCTACAGGAGAATGCCAATGGCATCGAGTCGATCTTCGCTGTTCAGCACTCTGACTATGAAGCCGACAACACTCAATACGGTCGCGCCAACTGGAGCACCATGCTCAACGGCTCTTGGGGCATGTGGTCGTGCGGATGGGACTTCCACAAGCCATCGCAGAACCTCGTCAATGCCTACAAGGTCGATGCCAATGGTCTTCCAATGTTCGACACTTTCGATGATGAGATCGACTATCCGATCAACGGTATGCCTGATGCTCAGAAGTGGGATCCACGTCTTTTCCACACCGTGGCAATGCCTACTTTCCCTTACAAGTATGAGACAGGCTACAAAGACAAGAACGGCGAGACAGTGAGCCTCATCTTCACCACCGACAACTCGCGCACACCAAGTGTCTATGGCTACTATGGCACTCTGAAGGAGATTCCTCAGCGCTCAAAGGGCGAGACTTACGACAGCCCTTGGCAGGCGTTCGCTCAGAACGAATACGTCTTCCGCTTCACCGATGTCATGCTGATGCGAGCAGAGGCTTTGATCGAGAACGACCAGCTCGAAGAGGCTCGTGCCATCATCAACACTATCCGCGAACGTGCCAAGAACTCTGTGTCAAAGCACATCAGCTATGCAGCTGACCAGTGCAACATCGGTCTCTACCCTTCTTTCGCAAGCAAGGATTATGCTCGTCAGGCTTTGCGTTGGGAGCGTCGCCTCGAAATGGCAATGGAGAGCAGCCGCTACTTCGACCTTCGTCGCTGGGGCTTGGCTTCACAGACACTCAATGCCTATTTCCAAACCGACAAGGACTCATACTACATTGTCGATGGCAAGAAGGCCTACTATGCTTCTTACCTCAACGATGCTTACTACACACCAGGCAAGAACGAGTACTGGCCAGTGCCTTACAACCAGCTCTACTATGTGCCAGGATTGTATGTTCAGAACAAGGGTTATAACTAATTTCAATGTCAGATCACTATGAAGATATATAAATTTTTAGGTCTTGCAATGATTGGTCTCATGACATCGTGCAACACCGATATGGGCTTCGACCGCGAAGATGCCATCATCTCTGCGCCAGATGCTTCAATGTTCCAGGGCAGCCTTCAGGGCGACGACTATGTATGGACATGGTCGGCTCCTGCAGGAACACAGACCCAGGTCACTCTCTATACCAACGGTGCAAAGAACGGCTCGGTTGTCGTGTCGGGCAATACCTACACCCACAAGAACATCGACACCAACATCCCTTTCACCTACGTGTTCAAGTTCACCGATGGCACAAACTATTCTGAGGGTGCCGTATGCGAATACACCCGACCTGGTGCAAGCATGTGCAGCGGCCTCTCGATGGCTCAGCTCGACAAGGTGGGTGGCTACGATGCCTTGGTGACATGGAATGCCAATGCCACTGCTTCCAACTACAAGTTCAAGGCAAGCAATGGCGGTGCACGCCTGATCGAAGAGACATTGCCAGCAAGCACCACTTCCTACACCATCGAAGACGTGACTCAGGGCGAGACATGGTCGGTGACCATCACCGCTGTCAATGCTGAGGGCTCTTCTCTTCCAGCCAGCACTTCCCTCCGCATCGGCAAGACAGCCATCGGCTTCCTCTCTATCTACTCGCAGGAAGAGATTGAGGACCTGAGCAACGATGCAATCGACGATGACGAAGCTTCAGCTTGGCTCTGGCTGCACGAGACCTATCCTACTGCTCAGTTCGTGAAGTTTGGCGACATCAAGTCGATTGCCGACATCGATGCCTTCCGCGTCCTCTTCTGGATCCGCGACATCGACGGTGGCACCGAGAACGATGTGTTCACAATGCCAGCCGATGTGGCAGCAGCTACTCCTGTAATCAAGCAGTGGTATGCCGATGGCGGTAGCCTCCTTCTCTGGAGCCATGCCATCGCCCTCATCGAAAATCTCGGACGCATTCCTGAAGGCACAATCAGAAGCAACGACCGCGCAATCGGCGTTGGCGCAGGCGGATGGAATGGCGACACATGGAAGATGGCTGTCAACAACCGCGTGGGCAACGGCAACAACTACTCGACCCACCCTCTCTATCGCGGTCTTGACAAGCAGATCGAAACAACAGCCGACGGTTTGAAGCTCCTCCCTGTCAAGGGTCCTGGATATACAATGGATCACAACATGCTCTTCTTCAACTACCCATCACAGCTCACCGGCTTGGGCAATCAGGACGAGAACATCTACAATATCCTTGGTTCGGTATATGGTATCTATCCTCTGGGTACATGGGACAGCCAGGCAAACTACGTCTCTCAGCTCAATGTCTGGGAGGCTCAGCAGGGCAACACCGACCTGAAGGGCACTATCCTCTGTATCGGCAACGGTGGCTGCGAGTTCTCAATGCGCAACGAAGATGGTTCGGCCGACAAGAGTGCTCATCCAAAGAACAATACTTGCCAAGATAATATCCTGACCATGGCAAAGAACGCTCTCGAATATCTCAAAACAAGATAATTTCTGAATAATAGATGCAATAAATCGCTCAATGCAACGATTATATCATTGTTTGAGCGATTTATTACATTAAAAAGATAAAAAAACACCGAATTTTGCAACGTCGAAACTCAACGACACTACTTATCAAACTGCAAAATTTTTTCACAAACACAAAACCGACAAAAACAATGAAAATCTATTTCTCGCTTGCTGCATTGGCTATGCTTGCAACTGCTTGCCAGCAGCAGACATCGACTCCAAAGATGGCTCTTGAGAACCATGGCGACACCGTGGCAATCATGATTACATCGCCAACCAAGTATCTGCTCCTGCCTATCCAGGAAGACCAGCCAGATGTATGGGTAAAGCTCAACACGGGCAACGAGGCTGAAGATGTGTGGATGGACATCCGCCTGGCTCGCGACTATGTTGACTACTATGTACCATTCAAGCTTGGCGAAGGCTCTACAGCTCGTGTCGATGTGCTCCATCTGCCAAAAGAGGCAATGGCTTGGGACAACTTCCAGCTCTCAGACAGCTTCGACACTACTAATCACGAATATTTCCGCCCAAAGTATCACTTCTCTCCTGCCTATGGCTGGATGAACGATCCTAACGGCATGACATATATCAATGGTGAGTATCACCTCTTCTATCAGTATAATCCTTACGGCTCTAAGTGGGGCAACATGCACTGGGGTCACGCAGTTTCGTCTGATATGATCCATTGGACAGAGCTCGACCCTGCCATCGTTCGCGACAACTATGGTCAGATCTTCTCTGGTTCAAGCTATATCGCTCGCTTGCCAAAGGGAATGGAAGGCACTGACCCTTTCCTTGCCGACGTGCTTCTGCCTGGCAATGGCTCTGAAGGCGATTTCATCGCATCTTATTATACAAGCGACAATTTCCGACTCGAACGCCCATTGCAGGAGCAGCAGTCGTTTGCCATCTCGACCGACAATGGCCGCACCTTCCGCAAGTTTGGCGCACCAGTGCTTAAGAGCGATGGACGACGCGACTTCCGCGACCCTAAGCTCTTCTGGAACGAACGTCGCAACGAGTGGGGCATGATCGTATCGGCCGACAACGAGATGCAGTTCTACGGCTCAAAGAATCTCCGCGACTGGAGCTATGTCTCTGCCTTCGGCGACGGCTATGGCGTACAACCTCGTCAGTTCGAATGCCCAGATTTCTTCTCTCTGCCAATTGAGGGCGAAACATCAAAAACCAACAAGTGGGTGATGATAGTGAATGTCAACCCTGGCTTCTGGTTTGGCGGCAGCGGCTCTCAGTATTTCACTGGTTCATACGACGGCACTGAGTTCAAGTGCGAGAACAGCAAGGAGACAGTCAAGTGGCTCGATTGGGGCAAGGATCACTATGCAGCAGTCACTTTCTCATGCGAACCTAAGGGCCGTGTCATCTCTATCCCTTGGATGAGCAACTGGCAATATGCCAACGACCTCCCAACCAAGCAATACCGCTCACAGATGGGTATGCCTCGCGAACTCTTCGCCTTCACCTCTGGTAAAGACACCTATGTAGGTCAGCGCCCAGTAGCCGAGATGCTTGCTCTGCTCAGTCCTGCTTCTGTCGAGCTCACCGCAGGCAGTGTGCAGTTCAGCAATGCCGACCAGCCTCATTGCATCGACCTTGATGTGAACGATGGCGCGACATTCACTCTCGAAAACGGTCAGGGCGAACTCGTCTATTTCGAAGTCAAGGCAGGTCGCATCATCATGGATCGCAAGTATTCGGGCATCATCCCTACCAAGGATTTCGCCAACGAGACTTGGAGTCCTGTACCTGAGCTCGGTACCAACAGCGGAACATGGGCTCCAGTGGCTCAGCTCTGTGGCAAGAAGGCAACCTACCACGTCCAGCTCTGGCTCGACCGCTGCTCAATCGAGATGTTTGTCGATGGCGGCAAGGTCTCAATGACTAATCTCGTTTATCCTCACACCCCTTACAACACAATCAAGGGCGAGGGAATCTCAAATATCAAGGTTTCGGAAATCAAGCTGTAAGTTATGAAAAAAAGTCCTATCTCAATATTGATCCCTGTGATGCTCTGCTTCTTCTCGATGGGTTTCGTTGACCTTGTCGGCATTGCATCCA
>JAEDEY010000113.1 GCA_016293065.1 Bacteroidales bacterium | reverse complement strand
TTCGAACTGCCACAGGAGGATCCTCAGCAGAATATCGTGCGACTGAAGAGCTATAATCGTCCAGAGTTCATGAAGGAGTCTGTCAAGGTGTCGCTCAGAGAGTTTACAAGAACAGTCGGAGAGAGATGAGAGTTATGAGAGGGAACAATGACCATAAGATATGGAAGTTTGGCACTATCATTGTCATGACGTTGGTCATGGCTGTGGTGTTGCAGTGGGTCCAGGAGTATAGGTTCTATGCCAAGGAGTGCGAACATCTGTGGCTTAACGACTGGATGTGGATTGCTCCGCATTTCGCTCAGCCAGGAGGCTCTGTGCAGTTGCTTACTTCTGCCATCACCCAGTTCTTCTGCTTGAAATGGGTAGGCGCAATAACCTTGGCTATCGTCTTTGGACTTGTATTGCTGATTGCTCACAAGATCCAGCAGAAGCTCGATATTGCCTTTTGCCTCCTTCCTCTTTGGCTGCTCCCGATAGGGTTCATGTTCCTCTGCAACGAACATACATATTTCAATCTCCGTGGTCACTTTGCCTTCTTGCTTTCCTTGTCGATCTCTTATTGGCTTATTGTCGTGTATGAGAAAGTCAATGTGGCATCGATAACTAAGGCTTTGTCGGCAGCTGTTGCCGTTCTTTTCGCTTATTGGCTTGTAGGGTCGATGTCGGTGATCATTGCCGGGATGACCATAGCCTATGTGCTGATTCGTAGAAAGGATTGGATTCTTATTGTCGTTTCTATCCTGTCCTATCTGCTTGTTGCAGGAATATTGACCACGATGCATTTCTTTGCTAATCTTGAGGAGGCCTTGACTCCTGCACAATATTATGAGTGGCCAGCATCCTACAGCACGCCTATGTTGGTTTGGCTGATACTCCCTTTTGTCCCAATCATTGGCTCTTATATGTCATCAAGGTTGGCAAAGACTGCTGCAAAGGCGGTTTGGGTCAATCCTCTTGTCATGGCGGTTTCTACGGTGCTGTCGATAGCGGTAATTGCCGATGCCTATTCGTCGGTTCATAATTCGCGTGTCTATCAGTTGCGTCAGGACGAGTGGAATGCAAGGTGTGGCAACTGGGATGCTATAATATCTTCTCACAAAGGCACCCGTGAGCCGACGGCTTTCATCAGTTATCTGAACCTCGCTTTGGCTAAGAGGGGAATGTTGGTGCAGCATATGACTGAGTTCAATCCTTATATCCTGTGGTCGGACGAAGCAAAGATGTATTCGCCGGTCCTGATGGTCAATGATGAACTCTCGCGCGATGCCTTGAAACTACAGAGTTGTGTCTTCATGGAATGGGGCGGTGAGGCTTTGGCAAACGCCCAAAAATCGGCTTTCGAGGCTAATTTCCTTACGCCAGGAGAGACCGACCCTGTGGAATTGCAGCGGTTGGTTCTGACCAATAGTCTTTTCGATACGAAGCATACGGCACGTAAGTACCTGCGTCGTCTGGCACGTACCACTATGTATGCCCATTGGGCAGAGGCGCGTCTTGCTGATGAGTCTCTGGTCGATGTTGAGGTGGAGACTCTGGCAAGGACTCTCCCTGCCAACAACGGCTTCTACATGAAGACTCAGGTAGGAAAGATGTTGCGTCAGATAGTGATGCAGAATCCTCGGAACAGCATTGCCTCACAGTTCTACGAGGCTTATCTTATCCAGTCGTGCGACTCAGTTGCCTATCGCCACTGGAAGGAATTTCTCAACACTAATAATGCTAGCAGATGAAACAGACGATATATTTTTTATTGCTGACTTGGCTCGTAGCGTCGTGCAACCGAACAATCGACATTGTTGACTTTACCGACGATGAGCCAATCGTCTATCCCGATTATCGTGGTGTAGTGGTTCCTGTTAATATTGCGCCACTGTGTTTCAGTGTCGATGGTATTGGCACTGCTGCTCTTGTGGTCAAAGGCAAGTGCGATTCTCTTTGCCTTACGACCGACAACGGCAGTTTCAATATTCCCCAGAAGCAGTGGAAGCGGCTTTTGGCTGATAATGTCGGAGGTGGTCTTGACCTGACGATTTGCAAGAAGTCCGACGAGGGGTGGGTGGCTATGAAGCCTTTCCGCATCGAGGTGAGTGCCGACTCTATCGACCAGTATCTGGTCTATCGTCGCCTTAATCCCGGTTACGGACTCTGGAACAGGATGAGTCTGTGCCAGCGTTGCCTTGAGAACTATGACGAGGAGGTGATTTACGACAATAAAGAGGGTAGGGGCAACTGCATCAACTGTCACTCGTTCTGCAACGGCAATCCCAACAAGTGGCAGGTGCATATCAGAATGCGTCATGGAGGAACCTATCTCTTCGATGGCAATGTGCAGTCGCTGCTCAAACTCAAAGATCGCAGCCATGGCAATCCCGTCTATCCATCATGGCATCCTTCTGGCCGATATATTGCCTATTCCAACAACAATACCTTCTTCCTCATCCACACGCTCGACCATAATCGCTGGGAGGTGATGGATGATGGCTCGGACGTTTTTGTCGCGGATATTGAGACGGGCGAACAGTATCGAAGCAGTCTGACCTCTTCCGACTCTTCGTTCGAGACGTTCCCTGCCTTCTCTCCCGATGGCAGATACCTGTATTTCTGCACAGCCGAGGCTGCTGGCAATGTGATAGCCTCATTCGACAGTGTGCGCTACAGCATCTGTCGCATTGAGTTCAATGCCCAAAATCATTCGTTCGGCAATCATGTCGATACGTTATATAATGCTGACCTTGATGGCGGCAGTGCCTCTTTCCCTCGCATCTCTCCCGATGGACGATGGCTTTGTTTCACACGCTCGTCGTATGGCAATTTCAGCATCTGTCACCGTGATGCCGACTTGTGTATGATCGACCTCAATGCCTATGACAGCGCTGATTCTGTTGCCCGATACGTCAAACTCGACAATGCCAATAGCTCTCAGGTCGATAGCTATCATAGCTGGAGCAGTAATTCACGCTGGATAGTGTTCAGCAGCAAGCGTGACGATGCTATCTATACCAAGCCTTATTTTGCCCATATCAATGCCGATGGCTCTGTCTCAAAGGCTTTTCTTTTGCCACAGCGTGATGCACGCAACCGCTATGATCTTGAGATGGATTGCTATAACCTGCCTGAAATGATAAGAAGCCGTATCAAGATTGATAGGATTATTCTTGATACGGCTTCTACGAATACCAAGACTCAAGTCTCGGTCAATTAGTCTTCTTATTCTGGATTGATCATGATGTGACGCTTGCCCTTAGGCATAGGGACAGGAGCTTCGGCCTTGATGCTGAGGATAGCCTTGAGTGCTTCGAAGTCTCCTTCGCCTCCTACTGTTGCTGCAGGAGTCTCTGCCTGACGACGCTGCAGGTCGAGTGCCTTAGGAAGCATGTCGCGACTTTCGATAGTGTAGTAGTTGCTCTTGATCTTCTTTGGAGCCTGAAGGTCGCTGATCTCCTGTGGGAGTGTCACAGATGCCTCTTCGACCTTCGACTTGACAAATGGATGCACTGGCACGCTCATGTTGAATGTGAGGAATGCAGGAATGTTCATCTCGCATTTGGTGTACAACACAGGTATGTCTTCCTGTACCTGCCAGTCATAGAGGAAGGTTGCGCGACGGCTTGTCAAGTCGTATTGATACTCGATGATGTCGCCTGCCTTCACGTCTGCCACGCGGATGTGGCGTACCATATAGTTGGCATCAAGTCGCTCTTCTGTCCAGCATGACGAGTTGAGTTTTCTTTTCTTGACCTTGCCTGTCGAATTGTCGAATACCACAATGCTGAGCGACGAGATATCATCGCTGTGAGTGCGGTCTTTCTCTTCCCAATAATACACGATGTCCAGGTTGGCATACTTGGCACCACTGTCTTTCAGTATCTTGGTGCGCATCTTGACCGAATAGGTCATAGTGATCTTGTCTTCGCTGATGAACTTATTGATACCTGCACCTCCATAAGCTACACTTTCTGCACTGAGTTCAGACGTCGAATTGTCGTATGACTTGAAGTCACTCTGCAACTCATATTCCACGTTGAGTGTCTTGCAGAGCACGATTGCTTCTGCATCAGGTGCCTCGCTCCAACCAACCATCGACCAGTCAAGCTGTGAAGGCTTGCCGAACTTGGTGTTCTGCGCTGTGCCCATAGCGCATGAAAGCATCAATGCGGCACAAATCAAAAATAGTTTTTTCATTGTTGTTAGAATTAATAATGTAATCAATTTTCTTTATCAGTCTTCATTTACCCATCACATGCTTTGCATGTCGTTTAGACGTTTGTAGTATCCATTCTTGGCGATTAGTTCGTCGTGTGTGCCACGTTCCACTATCTCTCCTTCGTAGAGTACGCATATCTCATCGGCATTCCTGATGGTCGAGAGGCGGTGGGCAATGGCTATGGTGGTGCGCGACTTCATCAGTCGTTCCAGAGCTTCCTGCACCAGACGCTCGCTCTCGGTGTCGAGTGCCGATGTTGCCTCGTCGAGTATGAGGATTGGTGGGTTCTTGAGGATGGCGCGTGCAATGGAGATTCGCTGACGCTGTCCGCCCGAGAGTCGTCCACCACGGTCTCCTATCATAGTGTCATAGCCGTGTTCGGATTCCATGATGAAGTCGTGGGCATTGGCAATCTTTGCTGCGGCAATCACTTCCTCCATCGTAGCATTCTCAACGCCAAATGTAATATTGTTATAGAATGTGTCGTTGAAGAGTATAGCCTCTTGGTTGACATTGCCTATCAGTGCTCTCAGGTCGCAGATCTTCACATCGCGTATGTCCTTACCGTCGATGAGTATCTTGCCTCCCGATATGTCGTGGTAGCGTGGCACGAGATCGACCAATGTTGATTTGCCCGAACCCGACTGTCCGACCAATGCGATGGTCTTGCCCTTTGGCACCTTGAGGTTGACGTGCTTCAGGACATCCACTTCGCTGTTGGCATAGTGGAAGGTCACATCCTTGAATTCGATGCCTTCTTCGAGGTTGTCGAGTGCCTTAGGCTCAGCAGGGTCGGTGATGTTGTTTTCAGCTTTCAGTATCTTATCGATGCGATCCATAGAAGCAAGTCCCTGCGGTACGTTGTAGAATGCCTTGGAGAATTCCTTCAGAGGGTTGATTACCGAATAGAGCATCACAAGGTAGAGAATGAACATTGCTGCATCCATCACATTATCTTCAAGGATGAAGTAACCACCTATCCAAAGCACAAAGACAATGACTGTCGTGCCCATGAACTCTGATGTAGGGTGGGCCGAGGCCTGACGTATTGCTACCGAACTCATCGAGTCGCGGTAGGTGTCGTTGGTCTTGGCAAATCGTCGGATCATCTTGTTCTCGGCAAGGAACGCCTTGATGACACGAAGACCTCCGAGAGTCTCGTCAAGTTCGGTCATAAGGTCGCCCCATTGTTCCTGTACGAACTTCGACTTCTTCTTAAGCTTGCGGGTTACCGAGCCCATAAGCCAGCCGAAGACAGGGATGGTGATGAGCACCACTAATGTCAGTTTCCAGCTCATGAAGAAGAGTACGAAGAAATAGATGACTAT
>JAEDEY010000112.1 GCA_016293065.1 Bacteroidales bacterium | reverse complement strand
TTCACACCTTCCTTTCCAGTCTCACCACATTCTCGACATGCTGGGTATGAGGGAACATATCGACTGGCTGGATGTTGGTGACACGGTATTTAGCGTCGAGCAGCTGCAGGTCTCGAGCCTGGGTTGCGGGGTTGCAGCTCACATAGACGATGACCTTAGGTTCGGCAAACAGAATGGCGTTGATCACGTCTTCGTGCATACCGGCACGAGGAGGGTCGGTGATGATGACATCTGGACGCCCATGCTCGTTGATAAAGTCGATGGTGAGGATGTCTTTCATGTCGCCAGCATAGAAGAGCGTGTTGTCGATGCCGTTGATTGCCGAATTGACCTTTGCGTCCTCGATTGCCTCTGGCACATATTCGATGCCCACCACCTTGCGAGCCTGACGCGACACGAAGTTGGCAATGGTGCCTGTGCCTGTGTAGAGGTCATAGACGAGCGGCTTCTCATCGGCCGAAGCCCCATCAGGAGCAAGTCCTGCAAAAGCACGCGTGTGCTTATAGAGTTCGTAGGCTTGCTGCGAGTTGGTCTGATAGAACGACTTTGGCCCCACCTTGAACTTCAGTCCCTCCATCTCCTCGATGATATGATCTTTGCCACTCCAGCATTTTGCCTCAAGGTCGCCCCAAGCATCGTTGCACTTGGTGTTGACCACATACATGAGCGAGGTGATCTCGGGGAAAGCATCGCGCATGTGGTTCATGACGAGAGCAATCTGCTCGGCATTGTCTTCGCCAAAGATGACGATGAGCATGAGTTCGCCAGTCGATGCTGTGCGCACCACCATATTGCGGAGCACGCCCACCTGGTTGCGGAGGTCGTAGAACGATACGCCATTGTCGATGGCAAACTGACGGATGTCGAGACGCAGACGGTTGGAAATCTCGTCCTGCAGCCAGCACTTGCGGATGTCGAGCACCTTGTCGAAGCAGTTAGGGATGTGGAAGCCAAGGGCATTCATGTCCTCATATTCCACGCCCGACTTCACCTCATCGAAGGTGAGCCAGCGCTTGTTGGAGAAGGTGAACTCGAGCTTGTTGCGATAGTTCCAGATATTGCGCGAACCATCGATAGGAGTGCACTCTGGCAGTTCGACCTTGCCGATGCGAGTCAGAGCATCCATCACCTGCTGTTGCTTGAACTTGAGCTGTTCCTCGTATGGGATGTGCTGCCACTTGCAGCCTCCGCACACGCCAAACTGCTCGCACTTCGGACTAACACGCACTGGCGAAGGAGTGATGAGTCGCTCGATGGTTCCCTCGGCAAACGATGTGCGCGAACGCAGGATCTTGATGTCGGCAACGTCGCCCACAGCAGCAAACGGCACGAACAGCACCTTCTTGGTGACTGTGTTGTTTGGCCCGAGCGAGTCGAAATGCGTCACGCACTTGCCCTCAGCCGCATATTTCTCGATAGTGAGGTTAGCGATAACCTTATTCTTGTCTTTCTTTCTTCCCATTTATTTCTTAACCTTAATCTTGTCGCCAATCTGATTTACGATAGCACGATAGAATTCCTCGCTGTATTTAGGCTGCTGAGGGTGATCGGCTATGCCATAAGGAGTGCGTGCGAACTCTCCGTCCTTCTCCTGCTTGATATTGCCGTCAAGGTATTTGACGAGGAGATAGATGCCAAGTTCCTTGTAAGCCTCGGTAGCGTCGTTCGACTCGCGTGCAGTATATTCGTTGAGGAAGGCTGTCACGTCGCTTGTCGAGTTCTTGAGCAAAGCCACAGCCTGAGCATCGATGCTGTCTGTTTCGGCATCCCAGCGATCCATAATCTCGTTGCGCACTCTATCCACATCGACCTTCATGTCCTCATAGCGCGAGTAGCACTGATTGGCCACCCAGTTGGTCATCCAGAAAGCGCTTGTCCACGAGAAGGTGAGCATGTCGCCATTGCCTACGCGGAGGCAGAGTGGAGCCTCGAGGATGTTGTTGTAGATAGGCATGAAGATGGCAGTAGCAGCATCGTCGGCAGCAAACCAAGTCTTGGCTCCAACCTCGCGAGGCAGCCAGCCGCGCATTTCAGCAACAAACGAGAAGCCTGTCTGCTGAGTGCCGATGGCACGTTCGTGAGTATATGTAACGCCATCGACCTCGAAGTGCATAGGACGCCAGCGGTAAGGAGAGTGGAAAGGACCACCGCCCACGTCTTTGGTCATATCCCAAGGTGTGCCCTCGAAGTGGTCGCCCAAAGCGTCCTGAATGTCGCGGTGTGAGAGCAGGCGGTCAGGCTTGACATAGAGAGGAAGTACCTCTGCGCCTTCGACCATATCAACAAAGTCAAAATAACGCTCCATGCCGCTTGCATAGCGGTTGAAGAAAGCCCACACACGTCCGTCGCAGCCACGGAAAGCACTGTAATCGAGGTCGCCGAAAGTGGCTGAGAAGTCGAAGTCGGCATCGGTGCCCTCATAGCCGAGAGTGCGTCCGAATGGGATGAGGTCGGCACTGAACATACACGAATCGCCCACCTCATAGCGGTTCATCTTCTTGTTGAGCTTCTTCTTTGCCTGTGGGAACTTATGGATGCGTGCCTGATTGGCATGTGCGCTGATACAGTCGTCAGGTATGCGCTGAGCCACCCATACGGCACCAGTGTTGCCAGTGCCCTTGCCGGTAAGATCCATGACCCATATCTCGTTAGGGTCGCCGATCGAGAACGTCTCGCCACTGCTGTAGTAGCCATATTCGCTGACGAGGCTTGTCATCACGTCGATGGCTTCACGTGCGGTCTTGCTTCGTTCGAGGGCAATATAGATGAGCGAGCCATAGTCGATGATGCCGTTCTCGTCCGACAGGTTATGACGGCCTCCCCATGTCGATTCGGCAATAGTGACCTGCCACTCGTTGACATTGCCCACCACGCGGTAGGTGTGAGCTGGCTGAGGAATCTCGCCGAGAGGCTTGTTGGTGTCCCACTCAATCACCTTACGCATTGCACCAGGTGCATGGTCGGCAGCAGGAGTGTAATATAACTCGCCATACAGTGTGTGACTGTCGGCATTGTAGCTGATCATCGTTGAGCCATTGACCGAGGCTTTCTTACCCACGAGCATATTGGTGCAGGCTAAAGCATCGGCAGAACTGAAGCCGATAAGAGTTGCTGCTAAAGCAGCCGAGAGAAGTTTCTTCATATCATGTAAAAATAAAATATCGTGCAAAGATAGACTTTTTGCACGATATGACCAAATAATTCGCACTTAAAACCGCTTTTCGATATTCATAATCGTTTCATTGCCTACAAGGTCGGTGACCTGAATTTCAATCTTATGATTGATGCCCTGCGTTATTCCGAAGAGATTGGGATGCCCGATAGCCACACCTCTGTTGTTGAGGTCGAACGGCACAAACTGTCCGTCGATGCGCACTTTCCACGATGCCACGCCACTGCCAATATCGCTCAGCCTCAGGCTGATTCTGCCTATCGTAGGGCGTCCGACGATGGTGACTGTCGGCCTTTCGGTGTCGCGTCTCACCGTAAACCTTCCAAAATCGCGTACTTTAGTGGAGAGGGTTGCTGGCAGTGTCCTTTTCGAGAATGGTATTGCCTGCTTGGGAGTGAACTTGCCTCGATAGACACCTCCGTCAAGATTGGCAATATAGAGCTGAGAACCTGAAGTGATGCTGTCGGGAAGGCTTATCTCAAGGTCACAGAAACTGTGCAACGGAATGTCGCGCGAACCTATGCGATATATAGGCGAGATAAATCGTGACGTATGTCCAGGCTCGTCAGCCGATTGTCCTGTTACATCAAAGGCGATGTCGGCATCGGTGTAGAGGTTGCCCGCAGGACTATGGAAATGCAAGCCGAGGGTATCGATCCTGAACACTTCGCCAGCCTTAGCTAAGCGTCCCTTTTGCTTATGGACAGCAGGCTCTCGTCTTACGCCATTGACTACGAAGTTGAGTGTCGAGCTGTTGCCGTGGGCATCTTCCAGCACGTAGCGGAAATGATAAGGTCGCTCTTCGTCAATCTCCACTATGCCGTCGCCAGGTTCATTGGCAATCATCCTGAGCTTGTTGCATGGCTCGGTGAAGGTTTTCATGATGGTCGAGCGCAGGTTCGTGAACTCGCGATAGTCGATGACACTGTTGGTGAATCGCTGTTCGTGATATTGGAAGAATTCCTGATTCCAGTCGTAGATTAGCCTATCGTCGCAGTAGAGTTTCACTTTCTTCACGCCAAACTTGTTTGCCTGTCCGTCCATGTAGTCGTAAGCCTTGATGCCAAAGCCCACCTTGCCCCAGGCATTTGCCTTGCGGTTTAGGACTTGAGCATGTCGGGTGAAAGCCGTGTTCGGCTCGTGATAGATGTAGAGGTTCAAAACCCTTGGTGCCGTAGTGTCCTTGATCTTGTCGATGAAATAAGCCATCGGGTCGTACCATTCTTCATCGTCAGCTCCTGGTGCGCTCATCAGTCCTCTGACCTCGAAATGCACGTGTGGTCCGCCAGAACTACCTGTGTTTCCGCTCATTGCTATGATGTCGCCTTTCTTGACAGGCAGCTCATCTGGAGCGAAAGTCAGGTCTGGATTGTTGAGTTCTTCTGCCACCTGTCGCTGTCGCACCTTCTTCCATATTTCGTCGTTGAAGGTGTCGAGGTGGGCATATACGGTCATGCGCTCAAGATGAGGATGTGTTACATAGAGCACAAGTCCATATCCATAGGCGTTGACTCCCACGCGCTCAACGTACCCATCGGCAAAGGCGTGGACGGGATGTCCAATCGACTGCTGTGTCTTGAAGTCAAGCCCTGCATGGAAGTGGTTAGGACGCAGTTCACCGTAGTTGCCCGCCAGACAAAGATCAAAATCAAGCGGAGGAACGACATCACTGTCCGTGTTGGCTGCTGCCGAAAAAGCGACTGATATCACCGAGCACAGTAATATCAGTTTCAGAATAATATGTCTTGTCTGTTTCATCATACAAATTCTTCTTCGTAGAGCAGATAGTGGCTTTCGTGCATGCCTTGCGCCTGATAGGTCTTCTGTGCACGCTCATTCTCGCGATCCACATAGAGTCGGAGGCAGGCTATGTCGTTTTGCTTGGCGAGCTCGCGGACGTATTGGTACATTGCCCTGTAAGCTCCTTGTCGGCGGTATTCCGGTCGCACATACACGCTCTGGATCCACCAGTACCACGCAGCGTGCCAGTCGCTCCATTCGCGTGTGAGCATAAGGCTGCCTGCAACCTTGCCATCCTCAGCCACAGCAAGCACATAACGCCCCTTCGCCTCGTCAGCCACAGCGAGCGTCACGCCCTTGATCACTGTGGCAAGATCCAGAACCGTTCCTTCCGATTCTGCTGCCATATCCACCTGAAACTGTGCAATGTCCTGAATGTCAGTCTCTGTTCCCTGTTTGATTGTCCACTTCATATCCGATGTTCTCTGTTTTTTATGGTGCAAATATAAGCAAAAAAAAGACGTGTCAAAATTTTTTATAGAAAAATCACACAATCCTAACGTTATTATTCCGTCCTAACATTATTATTCCGTATTTTACGATTCCTCTGCTTCCATTCAGCCATATTCCATTCTTCT
>JAEDEY010000022.1 GCA_016293065.1 Bacteroidales bacterium | reverse complement strand
CAACTATCCAAAGGAGATATGGATCAAATATGGCTTAACAGATAAAAGATAATGCCAACAGGGACAAATAGTCCTCTTCAGGCGAACATTTGTCCAATAGCCGAAACAAATTGTCCATCTGGCATGGGCAAAAAACGATTAATGCGCAATTGGCACGGTCGTTGCAAAACATAGTAGTGAAAGCCGAAAGCTCTTAGGAAAACCTAAGGTCAACTCGAAGCCATAACAAGATGTCTAACAATTAAAATTTTTAAGTTATGTTACAGGTTATGAATTCAAACAGTTGGTTTCCTACTTTGTTCGACGAGTTTTTCAACAACGATTGGATGCCTAAGATGAAGGCTACGGCACCAGCTGTCAATGTCAAGGAAGATGTCAAGGCATACACTATGGAGGTTGCAGCTCCTGGTATCAAGAAAGAGTTCTGCCGCATCAATATCGATGCTGATGGCAACTTAGCACTTGCTATCGAGAACAAGCTTGAGCACAAGGAGGAGAACAAGGAAGACAGAAAAGAGCATTATCTGCGCCGAGAGTTCTGCTACTCCAACTACCAGCAGGCATTCACATTGCCTGACGATGTCGATAAAGACCACATCGCCGCTAAGGTCGAAGATGGCGTGCTGACCATCACTCTTCCAAAGGTTTCGAAGGAAGAGATCAAGCAGGCTCAGCGTCAAATCGAAATCGGATAATATAATAAATGCGGGACAGAAGATACGAAAGTCTTCTGCCCCGTTTTTTTTGTGTCTCTACGAATAAAAGTCAATAAGATATTATTTATCCTGTCTCCTGTATTCGGTAGGCGTAATGCCGCAAACATTCTTGAACGCACGCACGAAGTTGCTATAGTCGTTGAAGCCGCATAGGTCTGCCACTTCATTGAAGTTCATCTGCGGATTACCGTCAAGCAGTGTCTTTGCCTTCTTGATCTTGATGCGCTGTATATATGCCGTGGGCGTGCAGCCTGTGAGGGCTATCATCTTGCGGTGGAATTGCCTGCTGCTCATGCAGAGGCTTGAAGCAACGAACGAGACATCAACGCTCATGTTGCGGCTGAGCGACATATAGACGACATCCGATACTTTCGTGAGGAAGCGCTGGTCGGCACTGACAGGCTGCATAGGTGTCTGTTTCTCGTCTTCCTTGTGTTCAGTAGCTGTCTGCGCATACTTCTCTTGCAAAAGACGTCGGCTTTCAAGCAATTTCTCCACTCGGGTATGCAGTTCATCGGCATTGAAAGGCTTAGTGAGATAAGCATCTGCCCCTGCTTCCAGGCCCTTGATGCGCTCCTCCTCAGTAATCTTCGCCGTAACAACGATGATAGGGATGTGGTTGATGATGTCGTTGGCACGCACCTGGCGGCACACCTCCAGTCCGTCAATGCCAGGCATCATCAGGTCGGTGATGATAAGGTCGGGCACCAACTGCTGTGCCTTGTCCAGTCCCTCGTTACCATTTGCCGCATAGCTTATGGCATAACCTCCGGCAAACTGTGAGCCGATATAGGCTGCAATGTCGCTGTTGTCCTCGATGATGAGCAGACGGCACTGGTCGTCACTGCCCTCACTGTCGGTAAGCTCGGTTGCATCGACTGGCAGCATTGCCTTATTGACAGTGGCTGTTTCGCCTACAGCCTTCTTTATCTTGTTTCTTATTGGGAAATTGACATGGAAAGTCGTACCCTTGCCCACAATGCTCTCCACCGTGACACTTCCTCCCACAGCATCCATGATCTGCTTCACGAGGGCAAGACCCACGCCAGTACCGATGTGCTGCGATTCGTCTTCTGCCTGATAGAAAGGCTCAAACACATGGACAAGCGTTTCTTTGTCCATACCTTTACCCGTGTCACTGACGTCAATGTGCAGACGGTCTTCCTCCTGCCATGTTGCCACGCTGATTGTCCCATATTCGGGCGTGAACTTGAAAGCATTTGACAGCAGGTTGTTCATTACCTTGTTCACATAGTCGGGCACAAAGTCCATAGCCACATAGCCTTTCGACATATATTGCAGCTGTATGTTGTGGCTTTGTGCAAAGTCGCGATAGCTTTCCACTATCATACTCAGGTAGGCTATGATGTTGCCATTGCGCCAATCTGCCTTGCCTACTGCCGACTTCACCTTTGCAATATCCAGGATTTGGTTGATGAGTTCGAGCAAAGTTTCTCCCTGTCGATTGATAGACCGTGCTTTGTCTCTGACCTCCGCTGCATCGTTGGCTTGCAGGTCGCTGCTCAATCCGAGTATCAAGGTAAGCGGAGTGCGGAACTCGTGGGTGATATTGGTAAAGAATTGCTCACGCAGAGCAGAGAGCTTTCTCAAGGCTAAGAAGTTTCTTTTGCGTATCCTGCTCGTGTATATACCCACACTCACAATGAGCAACAACACAGCAATCAATGCTATGGCACCAAAAAGGATGACACGCTTCTCCAATCGCTCCTGTTCTTGTTTGTGGGTCAGTTCCTCAGTCTTGTATTTCACATTGTATTGACTGACGGCTTGCTCCACCTCATAGTGATAAATCGAGTCTTTCAATGTGGCATACCGCAACAAATGCTGTCCTGCTTCCTGGGGATTGCTATCTTTCAGCGCTTCGTAAAGCCCCATCTGCGCCCTGCTCTCATTATACTTATCCTTACGTGCCGCAAATGTCTCAGCTGACTTTCTGAAATAGTCGGCAGCCTCGGTGTGCGCCCCGCGACGATTGAGCAGTTCTCCCATTTGGTTACGGCAGATGGACAACGACAACTCATTGCCAGCCTTTTCCAGTATTGGGATGGCGAGAGTGATCGAATGTTCTGCCTCGGCATCCTGTTTCAGGGCAATCTGTGCTGCTGCCATCTGCGACAGGCGTATGCCCATTCTTGCGGTTTTGCCAAGCAAAGAATCTATCCTATAGGCACGGCGAGCATAGTCCAACGACCGCACATCTTCGCCCTTGGCGTGATACACCTCAGATGCCATGCCGTAGCGTATTGGCAATAAATTTGAGTCGTTGGCTTCCTCGCAGTAGCGTATGGCTTCAAGAATGTAATTTTCGCTCTCCTCAAGTTGTTTCGCTGCCAGACAGATGCCTGCCAGTGTGTTTAGCGAACTTCCAATACTGCTTTCGTCGCCATTATTCTTGCTTAATTCCAGACTTTTGCTCACATGCCCAATGGCTTTCTGATAGTCCGACAGACGGAAATGGAACAGTCCCACCAATCGTTCGCAATCGCTTTGCAACGACAGGTCGCCCAATCTGTAAGTCAGCGGCAATGCTTTTCCGGCATAGCGCAACCCTTCGGCATAGTCTTGCGTTGTCCAGAGATATTCCCCTGCCCAATACCACACCAGCATGTCAATACTGTCGGTGGGTGTAGTGTTCTTTACTATAATGAGGCTATCGGTCATCTCCTCGCTAAACAGCAAGTCGAAAATCTTGTCGGCAGTAGCAATGCGTTCCTTGCCCTTGGCTAGTTCGTAACAATCCAGAATCTGCACAAAATCTTTACCCTCATCAGAAAAAACAATGCCAGAAGTTGTGCCGATACCTTTCTCACCAGCTTCACTACCACCTGCATCCGCATTGCCATGGTTGCAGGAAGAGAGCAAATACGCAGTGAACACAAAAAATGTGAATATATAGAAAGCCCTGAATACTTTCTGTATCTTGCGTTCCATCATGTATATCTTTTAAAGTAAATCTATTACAATCGGCACAAAGATAAACTTTTATTGCCGAACTTCAAAAAATATTTGCATTTTTTATTCGAACAATAGGCAAATCCCTGCTCTTTTACGAACTAATACAAGATTACATGCCCTATATTTATTCATTATTGCAGTGGTTTTTTAGCTTTCATTGCTCGTAGTTTGCTGTTTTCACTTCATTTCTAACTCTGAAAACTGCCTAAATAACCATTTGTTAAAAATGGTAAATATGTCAGTAATAAAACACTATATAACAATATGTTACAATAGCAAGATGTCCGATTTTGCAAGATGAATAAATGCAGAAAGTCCGATTTTGCAATAACAAAGTCCGATATTGCAATGCCTGTTTCTACCTTTCATACCTATCTTTGCACCGTGCTTTTAGAAGAAATCAAAAACAAAAGTGATAATAACAACAAAACGATATGAGAAAGAATTCCGACAATAAACTCACAGAGCGACAGCGGCTCAACTTGCAGTTTGCTGAAGACCGCTTGGAGCTGCTCGACACTATCCGCGATATGATAGACATCGAGCTCGATCGTCGTGGTATTTCTCCCAATGGCAATCTTCATACCAAGAACCAACCGCCCAATCGCCCATGCCGCACCCTTTGGCAACGCATCATGAGCCTTTTCAACACCTGTCAATAATATTAATTATAAATAGTCCAAAAACATAGTAATTATGAAACAGAACAGAATCCTCGCATTGTCGGTAGCCATCGCGCTGGCATTTGCAATCACAACGCCTGCCAATGCACAGTTTGGCAATGTCCTGAACAAGGCGAAGAAAGCCGTGAAGGAAAAAGTAGAAACTACTGTAAAGGAAACTAAGAAAAAGGTGGAAAACACCACCTCTGTTGCAGTAGATAAAACCACTGGCGAAGTGGCTGAGCGAACGGGAATATCAGAAGAAGTATCAACCAAAAACGAGGGATCTTACGGTGGCATAAAGGATCTTTATAAGAAAGGACTCAAACCCTCGGCTGCTGCTGTGGAAGCCGACCCAAAGGCAAGCGTCAACACCGTGGAGAGGAACTACAAAAAGTCACCAGCACAGTTGCGCGGTGTGTGGGAGCATCTCAGCCCAGAACTTTTCCCATATCAGCCTTATTATGCTGATGTGAACAAAGATTACTTCGACCCTGATGCCGAGGCACCTATTATCATATATGCTAAGATATGCCGTCTGCTCGAAGAGGCTGATAGACCTTTCGGCAAGAAGGGACTAATGGCCGAATACTTTCAGTATAAGGACGACACCAACGTACCTATAGTCGATGTGCTCCTCAGCTCATACTATGCCGAGTTCATTGCCGACCCTGAGAGTTATGTAGCATACAACCACTTCAACCGTGCACGTATAGTTCAAAATGCGTTCAACTCAAACAACGTAAAGATGAATATGGAAGACCCTATGAAGTTTACCGCCATGATGGGCGATGGCACCACAGTCAGTCTCTTTGAAAAAGAGCATGACCGCATTGCCCGCTGGAACGAAGTGAACCGAATAGCAGAGGATCTGTTAATCAACGTAACTCCATTAAACACCATCGGTGCGTCTGCCGATAATGCCATCAGACGCTACAAGCAACACGAGGAGAAGGGCGATATCCAGCAGATGATCATCACCAGTCGTGAGATACAGGCAATAGTCAACGACCTTGTAAACCACCGTGATTACGAGAAGCGCAAGAGCGACTGCAACGGCACCTTGCGCGAGTATGAGCCTATCAAGGACAAGTACCTCGAGCTGCTTCAGTCAAACCACGAAAAAACAGCACCGGCTGCAGAAATGCCTAAGGGTGTAACCGCACCTGCAAACCTGAAGAAAATAGCAGATGCAGAAGCATATAAGCAGTGGGGCAACAAATTCATTAAGTCTATCTTCATCACCTCAAAATGGACTGAGTTCAAGAACCCTAAATATCCTTATGAAGTGTTGATTCGTAGAGTGGAAGTCGATTTCATTGTCAAGGAAGGCAACGACTACTTCGTCTATCATTATGTACTCACAGAGGGAGTCACAGGAGGTAAGGGCAACGGCATCTACAACATCTCGGCACGCATGAAGCAACCTACTAAAGAGAAAGTGAACTATAAATAAGCTGCAAAACCTCAAATTAATAATACTATAAGACAACAAAATCAGGCAGAAGACTTTTGAATCTTCTGCCTGATTTCGTGTATATTGCCACAAGTTTATCTCTTGCAATCAGACTCCTTGCCGAAGAGATAAGATGGCTGGTATCCACCAAAATCAACTACAATCTTCTGGAGCACTACGCCTGGATCGAGCGGACTGATGACAAGCGACTGAGTGCCTGCCTTGTCGATCTTGAGCTTGACAGTCTTCTCGATGACTCGGCGAGCCACTGTAGGATACATGATTCGATAGACATTCTCAGGTTCCTCATTGAGTTCGCCATTGAAGTTAACCTCAACTGCCTCCTTGCCCTCAAGTCCTACTGTATAGCGATGACCCTCTTTGCGCTGGAAAGCGAGAGTAGAAGCTGTGATGACACGAACCTCAATCTCGTCAACTCCTTCTGGAAGGTCGAAGCGATAAGTCACGCTGCTGCCAGTGACATTGGCAGAATAAGGCTGAATCGAGATACCACTTCGGGTGCGTCCCATATAAGGAATGAGAGTCCACTGTGCATCCTGCGGGTTCTTGACACTGTAATAATGTTCAGCATCCATAGTAACAAAACCTGCCGATGGCTTGAAGACATAACCGCCCACCTTGTCCTCAGCATTTTCGATGCGCATCACCTTAGGACAAGTATCCTTTGGGAAACTGTCGTTCCATCCTGTATAGCCAATGTGCTTCTGTATCATCATGCCATCCCATTTGCCACCAGCAATCTCCTTGTTGTAGCCACGGCAGAGAATAGAATCGCGCTTGAAGCACTGTTCCACTCTATCAGCCCACACGTTAGCCTCTGGATTATTCTCAGCAAAGAGCTTATGGTTCATGGCCTGAGCAAAATACATATCGTAGATATTTGAAAGAGCCTGGATAGGGAAAAGCAAAAGCTGACGATAAGCATCGCGTGCATTCTCAGGAAGAGAAAGATACTGACGCAAAGCATCTGCCTCAAGGCGCACAAACTCGTCGCACACCTGCTTGAACTCACCTGTCTCAATATTGTAGGTCGAAGCATCCAGCATCTCGGCAGTGACACGACCAGAATACTGGCTGTAGAGATTCAGGATGCGAGCAGCCTCATCAGCCTGTGATTCGCCAAACTGCTGAGCACAGAATTTGCGAGGATGTTCCATAAGGTTGCTGGCATCATAGCGCTTAGGGTTCCATGCAAAATCCATAAAGAAAGTGATAGGATATTCCATAGGCTTGAGGTCACCCACATTGAGCACCCACAACTTATCAACACCATATTGATAAGTGAGAGTGAGCTGATCCCATATATGCTGTATAGGTGTGACATTCAGCCACTTGCTATTGCGAGGAGCACCCACATAATCGACATGATAATACATACCGAATCCGCCCTTGTGCTTGAGCTCCTCTGGTGAAGGCAATCTACGAATATCACCCCAGTTGTCATCGCTGAAGAGGATGATGACATCGTCAGGCACCTTCAGACCCTTGTCATAGTAACGCTGAACCTCCTTGTAAAGAGCCCAGAGCTGCTGACGTTCCTTAGCAGGACGACCAGTCTCCTTGGCAATGATTTTGCGCTGGTTCCTGATAATCTTCTCAAGCAGCTTGATAGTCTCATCATCGTTAGGCACAAACTCATCGTCATGACCTTCATTGGCACCCATGGCAGTGTCGCCATCACCTCGCATACCAATAGTAATGATATCCTCATTATCCTTCGAACGACTCACACCCTCACGGAAAAATTCGTCTATAACCTTCTGATTGGTAACATAATTCCATTCGCCATATTCCTTGCGATGACGAGCCCATTCCTGATGGTTGCGAGCCATAGGTTCGTGGTGAGAAGTACCCATAATCACACCCATATCACTTGCAGTAGGCGAGTTCAGCGGATCGTCAGCATAGAATGACCAACCCCACATAGCAGGCCACATATAGTTACCTCGCAGACGCAGGATGAGTTCGAATACGCGAGCATAGAACTCATGTCCACCGTATTCAGTGCCGAAAGTGTTCTTGACCCATGTAGTGAGACAAGGAGCCTCATCATTGAGGAAGAGACCACGATAGCGCACAGCTGGCTCACCAGCAGTGTACGAGCCTCGCTCGATGGCAAGATTCTGATGCTTGACCACAGGCACATCCATCCAGTCGTACCAAGGCGAAACACCAATCTGCTCCGACAATTCATAGACACCATAGATAGTGCCTCGCATGTCGCTACCTGCAATCACAAGAGCCTCATCAACACCTGGCAGAGGGTTGCTGACCACAGTCATTATATACTTCTCAACCTTACCTTTCAGCTCTTTCTCATCGAGCTTCTTAGCCTTGATGAGCTGCTTGATATATGGGCTTTCCATACTACCCACAATGATACATTGCTTAGTGTCGGCAGTAGGGCTGTTGAACAACTGAGCCTTCTTTCCGCACACTCTCTCGAAGTCCTTCTGCAGATTCTGAACAGCAATCAGCACTCCTTTCTTGTCATTATCAGCAATAATGACACTCACAGGCTTTGACTGTGAAATCAAAGTAAATCCTCCAGTATTGAGATTTTCGGTCACTAAACCTTCGTGATCTTTGGCATTGGCACAAAACAACTGCACCAAAAAGAACAGAGATAATAAAAGCTTTTTCATAAAAAACCAAGATAAGATAATGTGTATAATTTAGGACAAATAATATTATCAATATCAGCTCAATCCGCAGATCTTCTTGATCTCGGCTAGCTTGTTGAGAGCCTCCATTGGAGTCATATTGTTGACATCAAGACCTTTGATCTCGTCTCTGATCTCGCTGAGCACAGGATCATCGAGCTGGAAGATGCTGAGTTGATATCCCTGCTCGGACTTGGCATTCTTGATACTCTCGACAGGAGCATTCGACGACTTGATACCAGTGGCACTTGCACCAGCATTCTCAAGGATCTTCAGAACCTCATCGGCACGGTTCACAATATCCTTGTTCATGCCAGCCAGTCGAGCCACATGAATACCGAAGGAATGTTCCGAGCCACCACGCTTCAGTTTGCGAAGGAAGAGCACCTTGCCATTGTCTTCACGCACACTGACATTGTAGTTGGCAATGCGAGGGAAGGTCTTCTCCATCTCGTTGAGCTCATGATAGTGAGTGGCAAACAGCATCTTAGGGTGACCGGCAGAGACATTCTCATGTATATATTCTACAATAGCCCAGGCAATAGAGATTCCATCGTAGGTCGAAGTGCCTCGTCCCAACTCGTCGAAAAGGACAAGACTGCGAGGCGAGAGATTGTTGAGAATATTGGAAGCCTCAGTCATCTCGACCATGAAAGTCGATTCGCCCAAAGATATATTATCAGATGCACCAACTCGGGTAAAAATCTTATCTACAATGCCGATATGAGCCGAATCGGCAGGCACGAAACAGCCTATATGAGCCATGAGCACAATGAGTGCCGTCTGACGAAGCAGAGCCGACTTTCCTGCCATATTTGGACCTGTGATCATCATGATCTGCTGCTTCTCGTTGTCGAGCAAGACATCGTTGGCAATATAAGACTCACCCACAGGCATCTGTCGTTCGATCACAGGGTGGCGACCCTGACGAATATCAATAATCATAGAATCGTCAATGTCGGGACGCACATAATGATAGCGGGCAGCAATACGGCTGAACGAAAGCAGACAGTCGATACGAGCCACTAGATGAGCATTTACCTGAATGATCGAGATATATTCTTCGAGCGACTTTAGCAAGTCATTATAAATAGACAATTCGAGAGAGCCAATACGTTCCTCAGCACCCATTATTTTTTCCTCATACTCCTTGAGTTCCTGAGTGATGTAGCGTTCTGCACCTACCAAAGTCTGCTTTCTTATCCAACCTTCAGGCACCTTGTCCTTATGAGTATTGCGCACCTCAATATAATAGCCAAAGACACTATTGAAAGCCACTTTCAGACTCGGTATATCATATTCTGCACTAAGTCGCTGCTGCATCTTGAGCAAATAGTCCTTGCCCGAATAGGCAATCTCGCGCAACTCATCGAGTTCGGCATTGACACCCTGACGGATCACAGGACTCTTGCCAAACTGTACAGGAGCCTCTGGCTCAATCTCATGATAGATGCGCTGGCAGATGGTGTCACAGGTATTGATCTGTTCGCCAATAGAACGGAGCTGGTCAAGGTCGGCATTCTCGCATTGAGCCTTGATATCCTTCAAAGCAGAAAGCGCAACACGAAGCTGTATGATCTCACGCGGATTGGCACGACCCACAGCCACCTTGCTGATGATACGCTCCATATCGCCCACCTGATGCAGACTCTCCTCAATCGACTCAGCCATATCAGGATCTCGGAAGAAATACTCGACAATGTTGAGTCGCTGACGAATACTCTCGGCATGGATAAGAGGAAAAAGCAACCATCGGTGCATCAGTCGTCCACCCATCGGAGTAGTAGTGTCGTCAATGACATTGAGCAACGAACGACCACCCTCGTTCATGGTGCTGACAAGCTCGAGACTACGCACAGTGAATCGGTCGAGACGCATATACGACTCGTTGTCGATTCTGCGGATGCCAGTGATATGACCAATATTCTTATGCTGAGTAGAATCGAGATAGCGCAAGATAGCACCAGCCGAAGTGATGGCAAGCGGCATTTCCTCAATGCCGAAACCCTTCAGATTCTGAGTCTTGAAAAGCTGCAACAAGCTTCGCAATGCATTGTCATAGCTGAAATATAAATCATCGACCTCGTAGCAATAAGGCGTAGAAGTGAAATGCTCCTGATACTGTTGTTTCATTCCCTTGAGATAGAGCATCTCTTTAGGAGCATAGTTGTTGATAAGTTTGTCTATATAGTCGTATTGTCCCTCAGTAGCAAGGAATTCGCCTGTTGAAATGTCGAGAAAAGCAATACCACAAGAGTTTTTGCCAAAAGTCACAGCCGACAGGAAATTGTTCTCACGCGCATTGAGCACACTATCGCCCATGGTGAGACCAGGAGTGATGAGTTCGGTAATGCCTCGCTTCACCAGTTTCTTGGTAAGCTTAGGATCCTCGAGCTGCTCGCATATAGCCACACGCTTACCTGCACGCACCAGCTTTGGCAAGTAAGTATCGAGAGCATGATAAGGGAATCCTGCCAGCGGACTGCCGGCACGAGAAGTGAGTGTTATGCCTAAAATGTCGTGAACCTCCTTGGCATCATCGCAGAAAGTCTCATAGAAGTCGCCCACACGATAGAGTATGATAGCGTCTTTATGCTTTGCCTTCATCTCGAAGTATTGCTTCATCAGAGGCGTGTCCTTAGGATCGGCTGTCTTCATAGATTATTTGTCTTCTCGTAAGCTTTGAAAAAATCCCATATCACAAGACCTGTCGTTACCGACACATTGAGCGAGTGCTTGGTACCATATTGAGGAATCTCGAGACAGCCATCGCACATATCCACTACCGACTGCTGCACACCATGCACCTCATTGCCCATGACCACTGCATAACCATTCATGCCCGAGAAATCGGGACACCAGGTGTCGAGCATGGTTGAGCCCTGACACTGCTCGATTGCCAATACCTTATACCCTGCCTTCTGCAACTCAGCCACTGCCTCGTGAGTATCTTCGAAATATCGCCAATCCACACTGTCCTCTGCTCCAAGAGCCGTCTTGTGAATCTCGGGTGAAGGCGGAGGAGACGAAATGCCACAGAGATAGATGCTCTCGACACGGAAAGCATCGGAAGTGCGGAACACCGAACCAATATTGTTCAGGCTTCTCACATTGTCAAGTATAATAATGAGAGGCATCTTCTTTGCAGCCTTGAATTCCTCTGCATTGATGCGTCCCATTTCGAGCATTGTAAGTTTTTTCATATGCGCAAATTTAATACATCTTTACTTATTATCCAAAATAAATAAAGGTTTTCTACATCACTTGTTAATAAACTCTTGATAAAGTTGAAAAATGCGGTTGAAAACAAAAGAAAAAATAAATGCTGAAAAATTTGGAAATCCCAAAAATAGTTGGCTTAATTTGTTTTCCGAAATGACAAAATATTTTATTTACTATTTATAAAAAACTTATTATTGAAAAAAATCGAGTTATCTACACACATATTTAAAAGAAAATAATTAACTTTGTCCAAAATTAACGAATTGTTGAAAAGTTGATAATACATCTTGCAACTATTCTAATCTCATAGAAATTAATAGTTTTTTGATTAATACAACAGTTGATAAGTCATTAATAAGTGGAGTTACATTTTTGATAAAAAAAAGAGGTAAAAGTTATTAACATTATCAACAGCCTATTATCATCAGTATATAGGTTTTGATTAAAAAATTATTTTTTCAAAAACAAGACATATAATATAAATAAGGATTGTTGATAACACAAGATATGATTGAAATAATGGCTCCTGTCGGATGTTACGAGTCACTTGCAGCTGCTATACAAGCAGGTGCAGGTTCGGTGTATTTCGGCATACAGGGACTTAATATGCGATCGGCTTCAGCCAACAACTTTACAATAGAAGATCTGAAAAATATTGCCAATATATGTAGAGAAAACAAGATCAACAGCTATCTCACGGTCAACACTGTGATATATGGCGAGGATCTTGAGAAGATGCGCAACATCATCGATGCCGCATCTGAGTCAGGCATCACAGCCATCATTGCCAGCGATGTTGCTGCCTTGATGTATGCCCGTGGCTGGGATCGTGCCGACCGCAAGCCTCGCATTGAGGTGCATCTTTCCACTCAGCTTAACATCTCCAACATCGAGGCACTGAAGTTCTATGCTCAGTTTGCCGATGTGGTGGTACTGGCACGCGAGTTGAACATGGATCAGGTGAAACAGATACACGAGCAGATCATAGCCGAGAAGATCTGTGGACCTAAGGGCGAGCTCATCCGCATTGAGATGTTTGCCCATGGAGCATTGTGCATGGCAGTTTCGGGCAAGTGCTATATGAGCCTGCATGAATACAACCGTTCGGCCAACCGAGGAGGTTGTGCACAGGTGTGCCGACATGCCTATGATGCTTATCTGCTCGATGATCAGGATCACGACATACAGATTGAAGTTGACAACAAATACCTGATGTCGCCAAAAGATCTGAAGACAATCCACTTTATGAACAAACTTATTGACTCAGGAGTGGAAGTTTTCAAGATCGAAGGACGTGCCCGCGGACCGGAATATGTCAAGACAGTAGTCGAGTGCTATCGAGAAGCTTATGAAGCCATCAAAGACGGCACCTATGGCGATGAGAAGATAGCCGAATGGGATAACCGTCTCAGCAAGGTCTTCAACCGTGGTTTCTGGAATGGCTATTACCTTGGTCAGCGACTTGGCGAGTGGAGTCATCACTATGGTTCGGTTGCCACCGAGCATAAGGAATATGCAGCCAAGACCATGGGTTACTTCTCGCGCATAGGCATTGGCGACTTCCTGTGTGAAGCAAAAGAACTGCACAAGGGAGACAAGATCATGATCATTGGTCCTACGACAGGAGTCATCGAACAGGTGCTCGATGAGATTCAGGTCGATTATCAGGTAGTAGAAACAGTACATAAGGGCGAGCGTTTCTCTATTCCTGTGGCACAGAAGATACGGCCTTCCGACAAGGTGTTCCTGGTGGTTCGGAATTGATTCTTTTCTTATTTTTAACGGAATTAAAAATAACTGTATTAACTATGAGAGCGGTGTTGAGAGTTGTCTTTTTGATTTGTGTATTGGTAGTTTCGGCTATCAGTGCTAATGCTCAGACACGCTATAAGGCAATTTCTTTAGAGAGAGACACTCTTGGTTCGTTTTCTAGTCGCTTGTCATTTTCTACCAACTTCATCGATTGGGCATTGTTTGCCCCTAACATTGGTATCGACATTGACCTTGGAAATCAGAAGCGCATTGGCGGACAGTCTCTCTTCCTTAATTTCAAATATATTGCCAAAGACAATTATGCCTGGATCAGGAACAACAACTGGGCAGGAAGAGTGGAATATCGCTGGCATTACCGCTGGAACGAGCATCCGAGTCAGCGACGTGGATTGACACGTCCTGCATTGTGGGTAGAAAATCTGTTCATGGGTCAGCAGCGTTCGTTGGAAGCTACTGCCCGTGCCATGGAATCATCGGCATTACACAGGCCAGAGATGATAAAGGGACGCAGTTATATTGGACCCTTTGTAGAATATTGGGATTATGATGGATGGTCGGGAGGCTTGACAGCAGGCTATGAGTTTCCTGCTTTCTACCATAATGGCCATTTCTGGCAATTCAATGTGGGTGGAAACGTGGGTGTGAAGAATAAGATCAGCAAGCTTTATGACACTAATACTACAGATATTGCCACACCACCTGTATTACTTTCAAAGAGCAATAAGTTAGAACCTCTTGCAGAATTGAGGTTTGGTCTCACATTCAGAAAAGTGAGCATCAGCAGCAAATATTGGCAGCCAAGTCAGAAGAAACATTCGGTCAACATAGCCGAGAATCGCGAGATGCAGGCACTCATCGACAGCATCACCGAAAACTATTCGACCGAGACAAAGATCTTCATCACTGTCCCGAAAGTCAACGACAACATGACTCTGAAATCGGCTATTGGCAAGAAAGAAGTCATCAATGCCATCAGAAAGCAGACAGGTATGCCTCTTGCAACAGCCAACTTTGTCAACGACACCATCTTCCCTATCAAGCGACTTGACGAATATCGCATCACCTATAGGTTCAAGACTGCTGTCAGCAAATATGACGAAGAAGAAGTAGAAACCACTGACGTGATCTTCAAGTTCAGAGTAGAGCTTGAAGGACGAAAAGAGGCAGAGAAGCTGAAACAGTCGTTTATCGATGCTGTTCAGAAATACCGCAACGAAAAGGGTATTCCTGTGCTTTATGCCAAGGCAAAAACAAAGTCTCAGGACCGCAATGAGATAGATGGCTATATACCTATGAACGAAGTAATGACCTTGTTCTCTCGTATCTGGGGCAAGACCATCAGCTTGCAGCAGTTCAAGGGAGTATCGCAACGTGTAGGTGTAGGTGTGATACGTCCTGTAGATGAACGAGGCATCAATCGTCGTTCGCGTTATGTCATCAATCTGCAGTTCCATCCACAAGTTGTGCTTAATTACGAAACAGACCCAATACTTTCACAGTTTGAAGTACAGTTCCGTGGCGAGGCATCAGGCTTGTCTATGTACAATCGCGTCAACGGACACAGACTCACCTTCCAGAGAAAATGGACAGGACAAGACACATTCAGTCCTGAGGTGACACCTGCCGAGATATCAGAAGCCTTGAAGAAAGATGGCATCAATGTCAGTCCTGACATGATAGAGGTGGCTTCTGGTCAGAATGAGTTCCGTCACAGATATTCTGCAACAGTATATCTGCAGGCTGCTTATGTTGCAAATGTCACATATACAGTCAACGACCAAGGTGGTGTTGAGAAAGCCAACAATGACATGGAGAACAGGATCAAGCCTTGGGTACAGCAGAAGAAGTGGCCAGAGATAGTGATACGCGGAGAAGTCAAGGATCCAGGTGAATTGGGCATAACACATTCTCAGATAGTAGATGCCTTCAGAAGAGCATCGGGTTATGCATTCAAGGAATATCAGTTCCTGGACTTCTGTCTCGACGACCAATATCAGCTGATGGAAGACGGCAGATACAGGGCATACGCTCGCATACAGCTGCACCCAGAAAACAGTTCTGTCATCAAAGTTCCTTATTATATAAAGTTCGCGCAATAAGATAGTAAACAACGATTGACTATTTACTGCAAAACGAGAGATTATGAAAACAAGACTAACAGTCATATTAGCAATATTATCGGTCTTTGCATTCAAAGACATCAAGGCACAAGGCATAGCTATCAAGACCAACCTTGCCGGATGGGCCATGCTTGCACCCAACATAGGTGTTGACCTGTGTGTGAGTGAGAGCAGTTCTGTTGAGGCAATCTTCTACAAGAGTGCTACCGACAGCTGGTTGAAGAGTGCCAATTTCACAGCCCTTCAGCTTGGCTATCGCTATTGGTTTGACCGCGAACCGCTCAACAGCCTGTTCTGTGGTGTCACAGCCACTCCAGCACGATATGAAGTGAAGATCAAAGACAGCAAACGTAAAGGTGATTGTCTGCCTTTTGGTGTCAATATTGGTTATTGCTATCCATTGACCGACAACCTGAACATCGAGGTGAGTTATGGCATTGGCGCATTGTATCTGTATGAAGACATCAACACAGTAGATGAAGCAGGTCAGCCTCTTGTCACATCGCGTCATGACATGAGCTTCTCTCCCACCAATCTCGAAGTAAGTGTGTCTTATATTATTAAATAATGAGTAAAGATGAAGAATAAGTTTCATTACATACTATTCTTGCTGCTGTTTTATTCTGTGTCGGCCATGGCACAGGAGAATCGCTCGTTTAAGATATATGATGCCACAAATATTGTAGATAATACAGGAAAATATATTCAGATTGTAGATTCAGATAATGGTCGTCCGATGAGCGAGATGGGATTGAGTCTCGATGAGTTGACTGGCGATGTAGTGGTATATGTCACATTCTTGCGTTGGGCAGAACTTCTCATCAACGACATCACCAACAACCAGAAACAATCGGAAGTGCAGTCATTCTTCAATTTCTATGACAATACCGATGGCTATTGCCTCATGCCAAACGTATCCAACACCTATAACACTCAGGGTGTCAGAGCCATTGGCGAACGACTGAAAGCACGTTTTCAGAAGGAAGTCTCTGAATGGGAAACAAAAGACGACCTGTTTGCCGATGATGAGTTGGCAATCATTGTGGTCAAGAATCCAGGATTCCAGGAGCTTTTCCCTCTTGAGTGGATCGAGAGCTTTGAGCCTACCAACGAAGTAGGTGATTGCCCTATATACTACACAGGCAAACTGAAGATTGCTGAATCAGAAAAGAAATTCGAGCGAAAAGTAGATTTCGAGAAATCAGCCATTCAGGTGGGTAACGAACTTTTGTTCAACGAGACATTCAACATCAGTGGTCCCTCTACCAAGCGTATGGTAGTTGACCGATATGTCGAAATATGTACGTTTGACGAAGACTATAACAAACTTGCAGCACGTATTGGTGTAGATACTGATACGACCAAGACTGTATCCAATAGCGTCAGACAGAAGAAACTTCTTGACGTGATGGGTCACATGGACGTCAACTTCAAGCAGAAATTCCGCGAGAATCCTTATGTCTTTCCAGGAGTCAAGTTCCAGCGACTGCTGAAACGCAGGATGGCAGGCGACTTGAGACGTGACACGCTCGAACACTACCGACACAAGACTCAGAAGGTATTCTCGATAAAGAATATCCGAAATGACTTCTACGAGGTGCGTGTCGATACTGTGAATTTCCGTCTCGACCATAACCTTTTCAACCGTTATCTCAGCAAATACAAGACATTCTGGGCAATCAGTCCGCTGTTTGAGAAGTATCTGCCAGCTGACGGAGGAGAAACCTATGAAGACACGATAGTCACAAAGAAATACTATAATCTGCGTACTGACGTAGTGACATACGAGAAACTACGCGAATATATGGAGAATGGCCGAAGACTGAAAGGCAATTCGCAATATGTAGTCGAAGGATTTGTTCCTCCGATATACAACATACGTGCACAGTATTCTCCTTATTCAGAGTATTGGATTTCCGATGCTTTCTATGATATGCTCAAGCAGGAAGATGAGTATAAGAAGCTGATCGACAGAGGAAGTATCACATACATTCGTCGCGAAAACGAAGGCAATCGTCTGCGTCTGAAAGATGAAGACAGAGTGGTGTTCCAAAATATCTTCGAAAACATGTCGTTGGGTCTCGACTCTCTGTACCTGAGCGAGAAGCCACTCATCGACACCACTACTCTGTATTGGCGAATGCCTGATCCCGACTTGTATTATCGTTTGCGTCATGTCAACTATCTGCACGACTTCATGACAGCCGACACCACTATGACCGAATGTACATGTTCGCGCACCAATCCATTGCGTTTCCTCTCGATGGGTGCCGATCCTGCATTGCCCGACTGTCCTCCAATCATCAATGGCAAATATCGCGAGAACTACAAGCCACGCTCTAAAGCCGATGACCCTCAGACAGTAGATCGTGAAGCACATCTTACTTTCTTGCAGGGCAGCTGGAACATAGACCCATCGCTCGGTACAAACAAGGCTCAGCTTGACAGTCTCCGTGACTTTGCAGACGAAATCCTGGGTCGCACATTAATATCTTCGACCGTTCATAGAATAGACACCATAACCATACTTGGTATTTCTTCTCCTGAGGGACTATACGACAGTAACCTTGAGCTGGCTCATCATCGTTCAGAAAGCCTCATCAACTGGGTGAAGAGCAATTGTGGCATCAACAGAGTCGAAACTATCTATATAGATTCAGTAGCTTCGTGGGACGATGTCGGCAAGATTGTCGGCATGAATGCTGCAAATGCCGAACTTGCCTATCGCGAGGGAAACAAAGACGTTGCCGATGCAATGGAGAGCCTGCGAAAGGTGAACATGAGGTTTGTCTATACTGCCCTTATGGAGCCAAACGAAGAGACTATACTGAATATCTACAACTCGGGCGGCAATGGCGAGATATATGGAGCATATTACTACTACACCCTGCTTAATTCCGACAAGGTTTCTCACGAAGAGAAACTGCGTCTCGCTAAGGAAGTGATAGCTCATGGATCGAACAAGCGGTTCAAGGTGTCGCGTGACGTCAACCGTGCCAATAGCGAAAACTGGTATGACCTGATACGTCCGCTTGCTGCCAATTATATTGCTGTCGATAACATACGACAAAAGAAATGGGACGTTAGTCTGCTTGATCCATATATCGACATGAAACAGCAAGGCAATAGCGCATCATATAGCCGGGGACATTTTGTCAACAACGAAGTACAGAAGGCATATAAGTATGTCAATGCCGACTTCGTGCTGTTCAATCAGATACAGATGTTGCTTGGCATTGGCACAACAGCCTCCTTGCAGACTGCCGATTCATTGGTTCAGATACTTTCAGTCACCAATTACTCGCCAGAATTTGAGGCAAAGTATCGTCCATCGCGTCTGGTCGATCTGCTTGAGTGCTACAACAAGCAGTCGTTCATGACCGATCGCGCTCTTGCCGACAGAATAAAAAACACCAACATCATCAACTTCTATGTCATCAGTATGGCATTAGGTCATGATGCGTATTTCAACTCAGGAAAATACAGCGACCCTGAAGTGATGATCAATTTCACACAGTGTCGCGACAGCCTTAAAGTACTTGAGGCATTGCCCGATGATAGAGCCGAAAAATACTATTTCAAGGCAATCACCAAGGCACGATATGCCGAAATGTCGCTGAGCGAAGACAAGGCAGAACAAATCAAAGAAGCAAGACAGGCACTCGTCGATCTGTTTATGCTCAATGAGTCGATGATAGGTATCTGTCAGGGTGACAGATATATACGCGAGATCTATCGAACACCAGAACTTCGACAGAAAGGTATCGATATCTATCTTGAAGCAGTCGATGAATATGTGAAACGATGGTCGGAAAACAATAGATAATGTTGAGAACTCGGGATAATAAAACAATATTGGCCATGTGCATGGCTATGATACTGCTGATGATTTCAGCAGAAAAGCTTTGTGCGTCACCTCTTTCAGCAGATAAAGACAGTGTCATTGATGTGCCACGATATATGATTGCATCGTGGTACAGAGGCATCGACACTGACACTATCGACAATTCGCGATGGTACAAGAACACAAGCTTCAATTTCACGCTCAACCCTGAGTTTATGTGGAATAAGGCAAGATACGACCATAATTTCTTCAACTTCGGATTGTCGCTTACCAAATATCTGAATACGAGCAATGCGTTGAGCCTGGGACTGAAGTTTGCCAACAGCGACAAGACCGACTACAGCTTCCGTCGCTTTGGTGCAGATCTGAATTATCTGTGGAACATCACCAATTTCTACTATGGCATGGACCTCACTCACCGATATTCCGTTTCTGCATCGACAGGAGCAGAAGTAGGTTCAATCAGTGGTGATGACAACAAGAAACAGTTGTATTTCGGCGGTTATCTCGGTTTGAGACTGGCTCGTGCCTTCTCTCCTCATACCACATTCTTTGTCGAGCCTCGCATTGGAATTTATTCCGACTCCTATGACGCAGCCGACAACGATGAGGGCTTTGATGCCATGGCAACAGCTCATCTCGGACTTAACTATAAGCTTTCGGAGATGTTGGCAGTGGTACCTCCAAAGAAAGAGATCAAGCCATTGCACATGAAGAACTGGTTCTTCGAACTGGGTGCCGATGCTTTCTTGCCTGTTCCAAAGTCAGACTACGAGACAGACGAAATCAGTTATATCGACAATGTCAATCCAGGAGCCAGTGTTGGTGTGGGTTACAGAGTGAATCCTCTCACCTCTGCCCGAGCCCGATTCACCTATGGCAAGAACCGCAATCAGGACATCAAGCAGTATATGGGTTCGCTGGATATCTTGTTCTCCGGAACAAACATCTTCCTTGGAGAAAACGAACGCAGATATGTGGATATGTCACTTGTGCTCGGACCTTTGTTCCAGTTCGACAAAATCAATGGTGACGACAAGCTGCATTTCAGCTGGGGTGCCGAGGCTGGACTTCAGTTCACTCGTCGCATCACTCCTACCTGGGAGCTGTTCATGGAGCCTCGTCTGCAACTCATTCAGGACTACACCAAAGCAGATAATGTAGATTCCAATCTCAAGAAACGCTGGGACTTGAATATAGGTATGATATACCTGTATCAAAAGCGTATCAAACAATCTCGCAACAACTGGATACCTTTGCAGAACTGGTATGTGCAGTCGTTGCTTGGCGCACAGCTTTCTTCGCTCTCTTCCGGTCATCAGATAGGTTCGTTCGACTTCTCTGTAGGCCGCAATTTCGGTCCGCTGTGGAGCTTACGTGCGTCATTGTTCTCAGGAGAGCTCCAGAGTGAAGAAGAAGGCTATGACGACAAGGATAATCCGATGTTTGTCGAATACTACGGAGGTCGAGCCGAGATAGTGCTCAATTTCCTGCGCATGTGGTCGCCAACCCTTGAAGACAGCCGATGGAACTGGAATCTCAGCGGAGGTATGGAGTATGGACGTCTGACCAATCACCACAATCACGACTTGGCCATTGTTGCAGGCTCACAGTTGCAGTATCGCTTTGCACGCCACACCTGGCTCACGGCAGGAGGTCGTCTGCAGCAACCATTGGAGTTTGAGGCAAAGCTGCCATTGTCGGCACATTTAGGTCTGCAATACGACATCACCAACCAGAAGCGCATAGATCTGCTCAACAACTACTGGCGATGGTATTATCAGGGAGGTGTGGGCTTCCACAACGCTTTCTTCAATATGGACAAATTCGCCTTTGGTGCAGCAGTAGGTCTCAATGTGACACCAGTGCATGGTGCACGTATTGAGTTTATCGGCACAAAGAAACAGACCTCACCCGATGGCACACGCAGCAACTGGATGAGTCTCTCGCCCGAATATGTCTATAACTTCACCAATCGTCTGCTTGGCGAAGACGACCGCCGAAAACTCGACATAGAATTCTTTTCGGGTCTCGACATTATGATGCACAAGGACACTAAGGTGGGATTCAATATAGGCACCCAGCTCAATGCTTATGTGACCGATGACTTGGCGTTCTATGTAGAACCTCGTTTCAGCTTCCAGCCTTTCGACAAGGTGATAGCAACTACCGATCACGATAAGTTGCAATATATCACCATGATGGGTATTCGCTATGTGCCCAATAGATTCTATACCAAGAACAACGAAGACGCGTATAGAGACCTATGGGGAGAACGTGAATTCCGCCGACTCAGAAACTTCGCATATAAGGTTTCCGACTGGCATCCGTTTGCCGACTGGCATCCTGGTCGCAAAATCAAGGAAAAGGTGGGATCATGGCATCCTGTGCAGAACCTGCGAAAGATCAATCGCATTCAGACAGACAAACAGTGGCATCCTATGCAGAAATGGTATATCCAGACCACATGGGACGCACAGCTGTCGAGTCTCACCTCTGGACACCAGATTGGTGCATTCGACTTTGCCATCGGACGTAAGCTCGGCAACCTGTTCAGCTTGCAGGCTTCGGTCTTCTCGGGCGAATTGCTGAGCGAGGAGCCTGGTTACGATGACTATAACAACCCAATGTTTGTGTCTTATTATGGTGGTCGAGCCGAATTGGTGTTCAACTTCCTGCGTTTGTTCTCGCCAGCAATAGTCGAGAGCCGCTGGAACTGGAATGTGAGTGGAGGACTCGAAATGGGACATCTCACCAACCATCACAACAACGATATAGCCATAGTGGCTACATCACAGTTGCAGTATCGCATAGGCAAGCGTGCTTGGCTCACAGCAGGTGGACGCATCCAGAAACTCAGCAAGTTTGATGCCAAATTGCCATTGTCTGGCCTCTTTGGTATTCAGTATGACTTCACCAACGAACGTCGCATAGATATCCTTACCAACCGTTTCCGCTGGTATGTACAGGCCAACACAGGCTTCAGGCGTTCGTTCTTCAACATGGACAATCTTGTCTATGGAGGTGCTTTGGGTATGAATGTGACCCCAAAACATGGCTTGCGAATCGAATATCTCGGCACAGAGAAGAATCAGGGAGCCGATGGAACATATTACAACTGGATGAGCCTCTCGCCTGAATATGTGTTCAACGTGACCAATTCTTGTCTGGGCGAAGACGACAAGCGAAGAGTGGATATGGAGCTTTTTGCGGGATTGGATGTGATGATACACAGCAGCTCGCTTCTTGATTCCAAGACTCGTGTTGGCTATAACTTCGGCACCCAGATCAATGCCAACATCACCAAGAGCATCGCTTTGTTCATACAGCCACGATTCTCGTTCTTGCCTAACGACAAGATACACGCTCCATCGGGTCACGACAAGATGCAGTATTTCACATTGTTCGGTATCCGCTATTCGCACAACCGATTCAAGACCTTGAAATAATCTCATTTGTTCGGCTTCAAAATACATCAATCTGCTATGAACAATAGGCTGAAACGCATATTCTCGTGGTCGTTTTTGTCAGTATCAATAGTGCTGATAATACTGTTTTTGTACGTCTCAAACCGATTGGTCAGACAGCTTGAATCCGAAGAACGGGCAAAGATAGAGTTATGGGCAGAGGCTTATCAGAAGATCATCATGGCAGATGCCAATGCCGATATGAGCATTGAGCTGAAGATTATCGAAGGAAACACCACTATTCCCGTATTTCTGACCACTCCCGAAGGCAAGCTTATCGACAGCAACAATATCGTGATCCCTGCCGATACAGCAGGTTTCATAGCTGCAAAGATCAAGACCCTGACAGCCTCCGACAATTTTTTCGAAATCACCATTGCCGACGACTGGAAGCAATATCTCTATTACGATGAGTCGGTCTTGCTCAGCGAGCTTCACTACTACCCTTACATCCAGCTTCTGGTCATACTGGTCTTCACCTTCCTGTTCTACTACATGATAGTGAGCCGCAAGCAGTATGAGCAGAACCAGGTGTGGGTCGGACTCTCAAAAGAGACAGCTCATCAGCTGGGCACACCCATCCAGTCGCTGATGGGATGGATCAACTATATCGAGAGCGTGGAGTGTGAAGTGCCAAAGGAACAGCTAAACGATATTGTAGTCGAGATAGACAAAGACGTGAAGCGACTGCATAATGTAGCCGACCGTTTTTCAAAGATTGGTTCAGAACCCCAGCTTGAACCATCGGATGCAGGCGAAACCATAGCCGAAGTGGTAGCCTACATGCAGAAGCGAGTGTCGCAACACATTGAGATTTCTGCTCAGTTACCTGCTACACCTGTGATTCGTCCGCTGTGTCGCCCGCTCTTTGCCTGGGTCATCGAGAATCTTTGCAAGAATGCTGTAGATGCAATGACCGACGGCAAAGGAACCATACACATCACACTCTTCGCTGGCAGTAGTGCCAATGGCCGTGCCGTGGTAGAGGTAGCCGACACAGGCAGAGGCATCCCAAACAACAAACTCAAGACCATCTTCGAACCAGGTTACACAACCAAGCAACGAGGATGGGGATTGGGACTCACTTTGGCAAAGAGAATAATCGAGCAATATCATCATGGAATCATCGAAGTAAAGAGTTCTACACTCGGAAAAGGCACTGTCTTCAGAATAGAAATCTGAGAGTTATCAACACTTTATTTTGCATTTTTGGCACATTTTACCTTCTATAAACGCATGTAAAGAATACAAAAAGCGTTTTTTTATCATAATTTTTTCAAATATTACCTATAAATAGATACAACATTAGAAAAAATTATCTACCTTTGCACCCGATTAACGCATTCTTAATAGTGAGTAAGTTCGATTCATATAATATTCAGCTCAAGTCAATGGCAATTGGAAAGAGCGAATTTGAATATCATCTCGACAACGAATTCTTCGGAATGATTGGCGAGGAAGAGATTCAAAAGGGGGATATTAAGTGTAAAGTGACAGTCGATAAGACACAGAAACAGTCGGAACTTAACTTCGAGCTTGAAGGAAAGGTTGTAGTCGAGTGCGACCGTTGCCTGGAGGAAATGGATCAGCCAGTCAAGACAACAGGACACTTGATAGTGCGTTTTGGCAAGGAATTCAAGGACGATGGCGATGACATCGTGATCGTTCCTGAAGAACAAGGCTACATCAACATTTCCTGGTTCCTGTATGAATTCGTTACATTGGCTATACCGATCAAGCATGTTCATCCTTACGGCCTTTGCAACAAGGGCATGTCGAAGAAGTTGAGCGAGCATCTTGCAGTCGATGCAGATGACGAGGACTTCAATGGCAATGAGGATGACATTGAGGAAACCAGCGACCAAGGACCCTCAGATCCTCGTTGGGATGCCCTCAAGAATCTTATTCAGAAGGATTAATTATTAATATATTCTAAAATGGCACATCCTAAAAGAAGACAATCAAACACGCGTACCGCTAAGCGTCGTACGCATGACAAGGCAGTAGTTCCTGCTGTAGTTGTATGCCCTAACTGTGGTGGCTGGCATCTCTCACACACAGTTTGCCCTGAGTGTGGTTACTATCGTGGCAAATTGGCTATCGAGAAAGAGGCTGCAGTTTAACTACAAGAATCAATCTATTGCCCATCGACAAGTCATCTTGGCCTTGGGCAATTTTTGTTTTTGACTCATTAATACATAAAATATATGAACGCTGCAATTACAGGTATTTCGCATTATCTTCCAGAATATGTTCTCACTAACGATGAGATCGCAACAATGGTCGATACCAACGATGAGTGGATTACTACACGTACAGGCATCAAGTCTCGTCATGTCCTGAGAAACGAGCCTACAGGCTCAAGCCGTCTGGCCATCCCAGCAGTCAAGGACCTGCTTGAGAAGACAGGCACAAAGCCAGAAGAGGTTGAGTGTCTCATCTGCGCCACTTCAATGCCTGATTACATCTTCCCTTCTACAGCTTGCGTCATTGCCGATGCACTCGATATCCGTAATGCAATGTGCTATGACATTCTCTCGGCTTGCACAGGCTTCCTCTATAGCCTCCAGCAGGCACAGGCCTATATCAAGGCAGGCATGTACAAGAAGATTGTGATCTGCTCAGCCGAGAACCTCACATCGTTTGTCAACTACAAGGATCGTACCACATGCGCACTCTTTGGCGATGGTGGTGCAGCAGCTCTCGTAGAGCCAAGCGAGGAATATGGCGTCCAGATAGCCAAGATACATGCCGATGGCTATGGTCATGAGCACCTTATCCGCCGAGGAGGTTGTTCAGCCAATGTCCCTACCCACGAGATGGTTGACGAAGGACTGCACTACATCCTCCAGGATGGCAAGTTCGTGTTCAAGCAGGCAGTCACATTCATGACATCAGCAGTCAGCGAGGTCATGGAGGAAGGCAATCTCACACTTGACGACATCGACTGGATCTGCACACATCAGGCCAACAAGCGCATCATCGATGCAGTGCGCGACCACTGTCATGCCCCAGAAGAGAAGATCATCTGCAATATCGATCATGTAGGCAACACCTCATCTGCCTCAATCCCTATCGCATTGCACGAAGCATGTCAGGAAGGCAAGCTCAAGAAGGGCGACCGCCTCATGCTCGCAGCCTTCGGCTCAGGCTTCACCTGGGGAGCCATGTACCTCACCTGGGGTGACTGCAAGTTCTGATCCTGATTCCTGTTATTCACTATAATACTTGCCCTGAAGATTGTTGATTTGCATTCAATAGTCTTCAGGGCAAGATAGTTTTAAAATCAAATATCAAGAAATTTGAATTATGGCGCACCCATCCACGATGGCTGACGAGAAAGTGTTCGTGTTTATCGACAGGCAGATAAGCCTGCACCACGAAGCTGGACGGCACACCACAGCCGAACACTATGACCAAGCCCTACGAAGCTTCAAGACCTACATGAAAGGCCGTGACCTTGGATTTGAAGACATGACACCCCAGCTCATAATGTCGTACGAAACCTGGCTGAAGAGCCATCACCTATGTCGCAACACCACCTCATTCTACATGCGCAATCTGCGCACATTATATA